>CALFKA010000202.1 GCA_937880545.1 uncultured Clostridia bacterium
CTCACCTCCTTTAGAATCTGTAAAGAGAACATTGGTATCATAACAAAAAAGAGAAGACAAGACAAGGATTTTCCTTTCAGAAACTTCTATTTAGTGATAGAATAAGGCAAGTCAGGAGGAAAAATGAGTATAATCAAGAATTCCAGGTACGGAACGCATGAAATCTCCCTCGAAGTCATCGAGGAAATTGCCTATAAAGCCGCCTCGGAGTGCTACGGAGTCGTGGCGCTTAGCCCCAAGGGATCGGTTTCTATGCGAAGTTTGCTCAAAATGGATCCATCCAACCGTGGCATTAAGATTGAAATCAAAGATAACAAGGCCATCATCACACTCTTCCTCGTCCTTCGCTACGGGGTGAAAGTAAGTGTCGTTGCCCGCAATGTCATGGACAATGTGAAATACAAGATAGAAAGCCTTCTCGATATCCCCGTGGAAGCGGTCAATGTGAATATCGAGGGGGTCAGCACAGGAGAATAACATTGAGTACTTTTCAGATTGATGCACAGAAGATGGCGGATATCCTCCATCAAAGCTATGCAAACTTATATAAAAACAAAGAGAAACTGAACGGCCTCAATGTGTTTCCTGTTCCCGACGGAGATACCGGGACGAATATGTCCCTGACACTAAAAGCCGCTTACGATACCGTCAATGGCCATGACTACGAGAGAGTAGATGAACTCCTTCGCAGTTTTGCACGCGGTTCTCTGATGGGTGCACGGGGCAACAGTGGCGTCATTCTCTCCCAGATCTTCGGCGGATTGGCCAAAGGGACAGAAGGAAAATTCGTTCTGACAGCCCAAGATTTCCACAAGGGGCTACAGAGAGCGGTAGACACCTCCTATAAGGCTGTCATGCAGCCTGTAGAAGGGACGATCCTCACCGTCATTCGCGAGAGCGTCGCATCCTTTGGCGACAACGATCTTTCGGAGATGAAAATAGAAGAGTTTCTTGACAAATTGATAGAAGCAGCGCATATTTCCCTCGAAAACACGCCCGAATTACTCCCTGTCCTCAAGACTTCCGGAGTAGTGGATGCAGGCGGCGCGGGTCTTGTCTCTATATTTGAAGGAATGCGCGATGGCCTTAATGGCATCGTCACACCTGTCGAAGAACAGGTGGAAAAACATGAAGAAGCCATGCACTTCCAGCAGAGTACAGATATTGAGTTTGGCTACTGTACAGAAGTAATTGTTCGTGCTTTTAAGAGCGATAATACCCCGCTGAAAGAAACACTCTTTGAACAGGGTGACTCCATGGTCTTTGTTCAAGACGATGACATTCTAAAGATTCACCTGCATACGAATCATCCGGGTCTTGTTCTGGAAGAATCTCTCACCTATGGAGAAATCATCCATGTGAAGATCGACAATATGCGGATGCAACATGAAACGATTATGGGAGTAGATGTCCACGATCACCGCCATGCAGAGCCTCCTTCAAAGTACTGCGTCATCGCTGTATGCGCGGGAGATGGCCTCGAGGAAATCTTTACGGATCTCGGAACAAACCGCATCATACAGGGCGGTCAGACGATGAATCCCTCAACTGAAGACATTCTCGAATGCATTGAAGCAACGCGAGCAGAACATTTCTACGTGCTCCCCAACAACTCCAATATTCTTCTTGCCGCTCAGCAGGCGCAGTCGATGACCGACAAAGATGTCCATGTCATCCCGACAAAGTCGATTCCGCAGGGCATCGCTGCTTTGACTCTCTTTGATCCGGAGAAGGAAGTGGAGGAGAACACCGAACTCATGATCAGCGGCATGGATGTCTCTACCTTGCAGGTCACGTATTCGGTGAGAAACACGAAACTTCAAGGATTTGCAATCAAAGAAAAAGATGCCATCGCCATCTTGGATGGGCAGATTGTCGGAGTGGACAGAACGCCGGAGCGCGTACTCAAAAAAGTACTGAGTGAACAGCAGGAACGATTTGAGATTATTACGATATACACCGGAGAAGGCCGTGACGTACAAAAGACCCGAAAGCTTGCCGATGACTTGATGAAGAAGTATTCCAGATTGGAAATTGATGTCTTTGAAGGTGGGCAGCCGGTTTACTATTATATCGTATCCTTGGAATAGAGGCTCATGAGAGCCTCTTTTTGGAGGAATATATGACCCTGACCGATATCAAGGGGATCGGAGAAAAGAAAGCGACCTATCTAAGAGAGCTGGGAATCGAGACCATTGAAGACCTGCTCTTCTTTTTTCCGCGCGCCTATGAAAACCGCTCCGATGCGTTAATCTTTGAAGATGGTCACACGGGTACCTTCATAGGTACTGTTGTCGGCAAAGAGATGAGTCGAGGTTTTGGGCGCAAGAGTCTATTGAGAGTCCAGATGACGGTAGAAGGAAAGTTTGTCACGCTCCTCTTCTTTCAGAGCCCCTACCTGGAAAAAGCGTTTCGCTTTCAGGAGGACTATCTCGTCTATGGGACGTTGCAGCGACGGGGTCTGTTTTTCCAGATGATTCACCCCGCTTTTGCACCGGTCGATCAAGCAGATGAGTTTCGGCGCATCCTACCCATTTACCGCTATAAGAAGGGTCTTAGTTCCCGTGACTGGCGTCTGTTTCAAAAAGAAGCGCTCGCCGACGTCCCGGAGGATTTCTTTAGTCAGGAAGATCTAGATGCCTGGGGGCTGCTTTCTCTCGAAGAGACTCTCTCAGAGATGCACTTCCCATCAAGTCGAGAGATGTATGCGCGGGCAAAATACCGTTTGATCTTTGAAGAGTTTTTTCGTTTCCTATTGCAGGGGCGAATAAAAGTAAAAACAAAAGTGGAAAAGATTGCGATTCCACGTGGCAGCATCGAAGGATTCTTCGCTTCTCTTCCGTTTCGCCCGACGGATTCACAGAGAGAGGCGATAGAGGAAATCCGAGTGGATCTTGGAAGAGGCACCCTGATGCGCAGACTCCTTCAGGGAGATGTCGGCTCGGGAAAAAGCATTGTTGCCTTTTACCCCATGCTTCAGCTCGCCCGCAGAGGCCTTCAGAGTGCCTATCTTGCCCCTACAGAGATCTTAGCGCGGCAACAGTATGAAAGCTTTACTTCATTGTTTCCCGATGTCTCTGTACGCTTTCTAAGCGCTTCAACGAAAGACAAGAGCAGTGTCTATGACGATATCAAGTCGGCAAAGGCACAAGTCGTCATCGGTACGCATGCTCTTTTAAGTGAAGGCGTTGCATTCTCTGATCTTCGCCTAGTGGTAACGGATGAACAGCATCGCTTTGGGGTTGCTCAAAGAGAGCAACTTCATCAAAAGGGAAAAGAGGTGCACCTTCTTCAAATGAGTGCAACACCCATTCCAAGAACCCTTAGCCTTCTTCTCTTTGGAGATATGGACCGAAGTGTTTTAATAGAAAAACCACCCGGAAGATATCCGATCGTTACAAAGCTCATCACACCCACGAGTCTTCCAAGGATTTATGAGGAGATTATCAAGGGATTTGATTTTGGGGAGAAAGCCTATATCGTCTTTCCCGCTATCGAAGAAAATGAAAATGCCTCCATGGCTTCTCTTGAAAGCGAAGAGGATAAACTAAAAAAAGTCTTTGGTGACAAGGTTGCTTTCCTGCACGGACGGATGCACGCCAAAGACAAAGATCGTATCTTAGATGAGTTTCGAAGCGGAGAGAAAATGGTGCTGGCCGCTACTACGCTCATTGAGGTGGGCATGGATGTACCTGATGCGACGAGACTTCTTCTCAGAAGCGCTCAACAGTTCGGACTCAGTCAGATTCATCAGATTCGGGGACGTATCGGGCGCAACAACAAACCGGCTACTTGCTATCTCAGCGCAGAGAGTTCTCACATTCCGGAGCGTCTTGAGATCCTTACAAGAGAAGAAGACGGCTTTGCTATCGCGGAAGAGGATCTGAGACTTCGAGGACCCGGTGAAATCCGCGGTCTAAGGCAACACGGCGATCTGGACTTTCTCATGGCCGACATCATCCGTCATGAGGCAATCCTTCGAAGAGTTCATGGTCTTCTCGATGAACAAACTAGTTTGCGCTATGCAAAAAAGTTAGAATCAAAAATGTATTAGGAGTAAATGTATGCGTGTGATTGCCGGCAAAGCGAAAGGGGTTCGTCTCCGATCGCTGGAAGGGAGAAAGACCCGTCCGACACTTGACCGGGTAAAAGAAAGCCTTTTTTCCATCCTCTATCCCTGGCTGGATGGAGGGGTGGCTATAGATTTCTTCAGCGGTTCAGGAAACCTGTGCATTGAAGCTCTCAGCCGTGGAGTCGATAAAGCATACCTTATCGAGCGCTCGCCTGAGGCGGTGAGGATCATCCGAGAGAACTTAAGACTTTCAAGACTTAGTGATCAGGCAGAAATTCTTCCTGTCGATTTTCGTGAAGGAGCCCGCCTCCTATCAGAGAGAAAGATCAAAGGAGACATTCTGTTTGTCGATCCACCGCATGCAGGAGATATGGTGGCACAGACACTACAGTTGATAGAAGATTTACACTTACTTGAAAAGGGTGGTATAATTGTTGCAGAACACCATTCGGAGCGCTCCATGCCTGAAAAAGTAGGACAGTTGGAGAAGCAGAGAATGAGGACTTTCGGCAATACCACACTGACATTTTATCAGAGGAGTCAACAGGACGAATGAACGGCATCTATCCGGGTAGCTTTGATCCGCCTACAAAAGGCCACATGGACATAATCGAGCGCAGCGCCGCGCTGTGCGATCATCTCTACATCGCAGTTTTGATCAATATCTCGAAAAAATCCCTGTTCACCATACCCGAGAGAGTTGAATTGCTCAAAAAGTGTACTGCTGACATCGAAAATGTGGAGATTATCACATTTGACGGACTCCTCGTAGACCTCTTTAAAGAGTATGCTATTGATGCCATCATCAAAGGCCTGCGGGCTGTATCGGACTATGAATACGAAATTCAGATGGCACAGATCAATAGACAGTTTGAAAAGAGAGCGGAGACACTCTTTATGATGACAAATCCCCGCTACTCTTATCTCAGCAGCAGTATTGTCAAAGAATTCCACCGGTACGGCGCAGACATTTCTCCATATGTTCCCTTGCCTGTACTGCAAGCGATGAAAGAAAAGAAGGAGTGAACATGAAAGTATTGGAACTGCTCGACGATTTTCAACGTAAAGTAGAAGTGACCACCAATTTTCCGATGACCAAGAAAGTGCTGCTTGAAAGAGATGAGATCGAATCACTTATCTCAAATGTTCAGGCCTTTCTTCCCGACGAAATGAAACACGCCAAATGGATCAAAGAAGAGCGTGAAAAAATTCTATCTGAAGCGAATACCGAAGCGGAGGAAATCGTCCAGGAAGCAAAGAAGAAAGAACGCTTGATTATCGCTGAAGCACAAGCTCAGTTTGAAACGATGGTCAATGAAAGTGAGATTATGCGTGAAGCGGAAGAGCGCGCCGCTGAACTTCTGAATCAAGCGCGCCAAGAGGCAGCCGGCATACGCATGAGTTCCTATCAGTACTCCGAAGACATGCTGCTTGATCTGCAGGAAGTTTTGGATAAGAAAACTAGAGAAGTTAATGAAGATCTCCGCTCTCTCCAGGAGTTTCTGCAAAGCTAATGGGTAAGAAGGGCTATGGGAACATAGCCTTTTTTTTGTATCGAGGTAATTATGAAATCTACAAAGAGACCGCCACTTCAGACAACCCCCCTATGGAAAAATGACCATATAGTGCCACTTGATGAGCCACTGATCCAAGAACCAGATGAGCTCCTTTTGGCGCTCAACAATCTCCGAATAGAAGTGTTAGATTCTTTTGATGACATGATGCTTCTGAGTGAGATAGAGGAGACGATCCACTCGCAACCGGCCATGGTAGTGACAGCGTTCCTCGATGCTACCATCCAAGGGTCTGTACTCTGGACGCAGGAAAAGGTTCACCTTCTTTCTTGGGCGATCTACGACTCACTTTCCACAGCTTCTGTCGGAAAACGGCGCCTACTGGCCGAGGCACTCGGCAAGCTTTTGGCGCTCCATAAGAGAGATTTCACCGGGGCAGTGAGACAATACCTCTCACCTGAAAATCTCCTATATAATGCCGAAGCATTGGAAGAAAGTTTTGGCTCTTTCGTCAATGCTTTTGTCAAACACTCTGCAGAAAAACCAATGGACGAGGAAGAATTGGCAGGGTTGTTGTATTTTCTTCAGGAATGTGGAGAAAAAGTATGGATTGATTTCTGCTTAAATCTAAAACAAGAATACTGGAGTCCGAAACTGCGCGAGCAAGTGCTTTATCACGCCAGAGAAATCGACACTATTGCTTCAATCATGCTGATGGAGCATCTGACAGAGCCGGGAAGCCTTGATGCAGACTATCTTAGTTACTTAGACACCCCGGAGGATTATCTGCGCAATTTCGCAAAGAAAAAAGTTTTAGAGAAGATTGGAATAGAGATGGAGTGGGGAGATGTCTTTTCACGCATTCCCAAGAACTCCACCCTATATCTCAACAATCTTCTCGATAGTACGCCGCCTGCAGCCAAGATACATACGATTGAGATGCTTATGCAAAAGAATGCGGAAGATGAGAAAAAGAGCTACGACCTGATCGTGCATCTCATCAACATTTTGCGAAATGATATCCAACCATTGGTGCTTGACGAAGCTGCTTTTTCCTTGGTGCAACTCAGTGCTATGATTACTGATCAACAGCGCAGAGAGCTAATAGATGAGCTTCTGCGAAATATCTCGAAAGAAAATTATCCTCCCGTGCAAATGCTCGGCGTTCTCGCTCATTACCTACAACAGGAAAGCGGTGAAGAATTTATTCAATGGTCCTCACAGTTTTCCAAAGGAATTAAAAGTGCTCAACAGAGTCATTCTATCAGCCTGCTCCGCGTGATTTTCGAACTCCTTCGCATGGAACAGGAAGATCCTCAGCGAGAGGAAACACTTATCAATCTGCTGCTAAATGGTATGGGACATTTTAAAGACAGTACGGCAGCGATGGGACTCTGGTTTCTTCTCGGCCTTCTTGACGATGAAGAGGTAACCCTTGAGAAAAAAGGTCGTCTCCTTGGGCTACTGCTTTTAAAGATTCACAGTATCCTTCAAAGTGCACAACATCGAAGTTTGCTCTATACTGTCATGCGCCGTTACTTCTTGGTTACGCTCTTTGCGTTCTTTGAAAAAAATCCTCCGGGAGAGTTTTTCTCTCTTAAGAGCCATCCCGATATCGCTTTCTTTCCTGGTACCTTTGATCCCTTTAGTGCCGGTCACAAGGCGATAGCGATGGAAGTCGCCGTGATGGGCTATGAAGTCTATCTCGCCATCGACGAATTTTCTTGGAGTAAAGCGACCACGGCGCATTTGATTCGAAGAGAGATTGCGAGTTTATCTATCGCTGATGAATTTCATCTGCATTTGTTTCCTAGTGACTACTCTATTAACATCGCGAATCAAAAAGACTTGCATGAACTTCGTCGAGTCTTTAAAGACAGAGAGATCACTATGCTCATGGGCGGAGATGTCATCTTGAAGGCATCAGCTTATGAAAAGCCACGCACACGAGACAGCATCCACACTTTTCCCCACATTCTTTTTACACGCACGGATTCTCAAGATGTCCAAAAGAGAGCAGACGAATTACGTCTTGATGTTAAGCTCCTGGACCTCGGCTTCTTCTCTGCAATTTCCTCAACGAGGATCCGTGAAGGCATTGGACTTCAAAAGGATATTTCGGGTCTCGTCGATCCTATGGCTAAGGAATATATCTACGAACATGACTTGTACGCGGTAGAAGAGAGAGTTAAGCATTCCTTGCGTGTACAGCCAAGAAATACAAAAATACATGATATCGTTTCAGAGAATGAGCTAAAGCCATTCCAAGATCTTTTCAAAGGGAATCTTCACTTGAGTGAAACATCCAGCGCACCTAGAGTTCTGGAGCTGAAAATGGCTTCCGGTGAACATGGCTTTATAGCTTTTCATTGGATACGCTTGAAGGAGTTGCACCGAGAAATCACCGAACCTTTTTTTTACCATCACGTCAGTGAAAATGCCATCGGACGGCTTCTCTGTATTGACGCTATCTATA
Organism: uncultured Clostridia bacterium; assembly: GCA_937880545.1. Taxonomy (GTDB): domain Bacteria; phylum Bacillota; class Clostridia; order Peptostreptococcales; family Acidaminobacteraceae; genus DUVM01. The sequence continues at coordinate 8,063 of CALFKA010000202.1, forward strand.
CCGAAGGAGACAGTGTCTTTCTACGCCGCTTGCTACAAGAGCTTTTCCGATTCGTTCTTCCCAAGGACTATACGTACTGCATTTATCAAGAAGAGAATGCCGGGGAGTACGAAGAAATCTTATCTTCTATGGGTTTCCTATATCTTGATAGCGGCAATAAGCGCCTGTATTACGTGGATATGAGCCATCCCTGCACGCTGACGCTTGATGTGGAGGAGTTGATTCTTGAGCCATATGCTAGTACTCCTTCTGTGCGACTGGCGCTAAATGAAGCGCGCGCTTCTCTCAGAAGCGCCATTACCTCCGTCTTTCCAGGGCAGCTCCTTTTATCCATCGATCAGGTAGATATGTATGATACGCTAATTCCCCTTATCACAACTGAAAACCAAGTCCCCTCGGTACCGTTGAGGCCAAGGAAATTGGGGGAAGCGTTGTGTGTTCCTTTTGGAGAGATCTTCAAGAAACGCACACTCCCAAACACTGTCACAAAATCGATGCATACTGAAAAAATCTTTGCGCCTGATCTCAATACGTTTCGGATTGAACACTTTCCCGGCTATTTAAACCTTCAGGAGCAAGTGCAAATGGTTCGCTCATTTGACCGGCCTATCTTGCTGGTAGATGACCTTCTTCATAAAGGCTATCGCCTGCTAACGCTGCTTCCCATATTGAAAGAGTATGGTATGGGAATACAGAAACTTTTCGTAGGTATTCTTTCCGGAATTGGGAAGTCTATTGCCGATGAAAATGATTTGGAAGTCGAATCCGCCTATTTTATTCCAAGACTTCGCATGTGGTTTCAAGAGAGCAAACTCTATCCATATATCGGGGGGGACTCTGTAAGTGGCGAGCTTCCTGCCTCAAAGGCGGGATCTATTCCATCTGTCAATCTGGTCTATCCCTATGCGAAAGTCGACTTCATGGAAGGCGAGAACCCGGAGGCGATGATGCAATTTAGTGACATCTGTCTCCGGTCGTCTCTACAGGTGCTCCGAGCACTCGAAGAAGAATACCTGCACCACAGACAGCGTCTTTTGAGCATGGATCGACTCACAGAAGTCCTTAGATATACCCGTTTTCCTGTCGGAAGACAGGAGGAGGTCGGTCGAAACCGAAGACCTTCCGAACTACTGGAAAGAGATCTGTTACTTCTGAGGAGATTGAAAGGATCGTCAATATGATCTGGAAGAATAAAGAGGAATATAGTAAAAGCTTCTCTCTCGCAAAAATGGTAACCGATCTGCCTGTAAGAATAGGGATCATTGGCGCAGGAGATGTGGGCAGAAACCTGCTTCTAGGGCTTCGCCTATTAGGGAAGGATTGTCTATCGGAGTTGTCTTTCTGGGAGAAGAATCCCTTCCAAGCGGAGAGGGTCTTACATGAAGTGGGTGTAATCCGCTCTGTCATCGATCCGCTTGTCCCTCTTTATTTTGAAGAAGATCTCTCTTCAAATGACATTGTCGTCTATGCTGCTAGCGGGGGTGTCCCTCCACTAGGTGAGGAGAAACAAGCAGATGTAAGACTCATGCAATTTGGGACAAATGCAGATATTCTAACGCATTGGGTCACAACACTTGAGTCGGAAGGTTTTAACGGACTTTACTTTATTTTGAGTGATCCCGTCGATTTTTTATGCCAGTTTGCGGTAGAATCTCTTGGTGTCTCTGCTGAACGGGTGATCGGTTTTGGCCAAGGTGTGATGTATGCCCGAGCCGCTTTTTATGGAGGAGAGCAGGTGCATATCTATGGGCCTCATGGCGCGGGTCTGTGGGTAGCCAATGATCCCTTGCACTATGATCCCATTCTCTCGCAAGAGCTGACGAAGAAGACGAGAGTTGAAAACATCTATATAAGAGAGATTGGCTTCAAACCATTTATCGGGCCGGCTTTTTCCAGCGGAGCTCTGAGCATGCTTTCTTATATTCGCTCGGAAACACACTATGCTTCTCACTTTCTGGGGGGTATATATTGGGGTGAACAGTATTCTCCAAAGGACGGCTATTGGCATATAGAACCCATCAATGACGATCGTCTCTTTACCGATATATTAAAGACGTATGAAAGGTGTGAGAGAGATGTCCGACAGCTGCTGGATTGAAATAAGCAGACAGTCATCGCCCCTGATGAAGCAGATGACAGAGTCCTTTCTTGAAGGGTATCGGCCTTCTTCGTATCCAACATTTTTACTGACCTTATCACTCGATGAATATGGGAGGGATGAAACACTATATAACCTTCTGCGCAGTGGGTTTGATCCTGCCGGTAAAAGAGGAGCTATTTTAGTGGAAAGTCCGTCCTCGCTCTATACAAAATCCATCCTCACCGAACATGTGCATCTACTGAATTCCCTCGGTATGACTTTTCCGGGCTCTCCTTACGTGGAAGCCGTGGGTGACTTAAAAAACGTGAGAAACCTGGCCAGATCGGAAGAGCACACGTCTGAACTCCAGTCACATCACGATCTCGTAT
>CALFKA010000203.1 GCA_937880545.1 uncultured Clostridia bacterium
GAGATCGTGATGTGACTGGAGTTCAGACGTGTGCTCTTCCGATCTGTCGGAATGTCAAGTCCTGCCAAATGGAGGGTTTCATTTGGCTCAAAATAATGTACACCTTCGATGGAGAGAGGGGTTCTTGTCATCGCAGATGTATAGTTATGGCGAGAGTTCTCTAAAACGGCCTGCTCTTCTATGGAGGCATAGACCGGTACGTCGTATAGATCGCGGTATTTCGGAACACCTAAAATATGATCTGCATGACCATGTGTGAGAACGATAGCGGCGAGTTTTGTCTCCGTCTCCTCGATGGCTTTCTCAATTTTTGGATGGACTTCTCCGGGATCAAAGAGGATCCCCTCCCCTGTCTCTTCGTTTTTGTATAGGTAGCAATTAACAGCCATAGATGGCAGAGTCAGTACTTTTAGCATCAAAAACCTCGCTTGCTGTCGAGTAGGATTGTGACAGGCCCGTGGTTACAGAGGTTCACCTCCATAATGGCGCCAAAGACGCCTGTTTCCACCCGGATGCCCTGTTCACGGATCTTAGTGGCGACCAATTGATAGAGTCGGTCCGCTTCCTCACCGGCTGCTGCGTGGACAAAGGAAGGTCTTCTTCCCTTTCTTGCGTCACCGTAAAGAGTGAACTGACTGATCAAAAGAACTTCCCCGCCTACATCGGCAAGGGACAAGTTGAGTTGATCCTGACTATCGTCGAAGATACGAAGACCGGAGATTTTAGAAGCCATAAACTCGGCATCTTTGTCTGTATCTTCTTTAGATACGCCGAGGAGAACCATAAATCCGTTCTCAATGGCGCCTTCTGTTTTACCTTCCACGATGACATTTGCATGCGTGACACGCTGAACAACGGCTCTCATTAGAGTCTGTGTACCTCCATGATATTTTTTACTCCTTTTAATTGCTTTATCGCTCGCTCGAGTTCTTCCACATTGTGGACATCGAAGTCAAGCATCAGGGAAGCGACACGATCATTATTGACCTTGGCAGACAGGCCCCGCAGATAAATCTTTTGGCTCTGAAGAGCGGCAGAGACGTCTCCGAGGAGTCCGGGGCGGTCCTGTCCGATCACTTTTACTTTTGCAGTGTGGGCAATGGGTTGCTGTTCGTTCCATTCCACATCGATAAACCGATTGAATGCATCATTGCTCTTCGAGAAGTTCGTGCAGTCACTGCGGTGAATCGTGACACCGCTTCCTCTGGTGATAAAACCGATAATTTTATCACCGGGTATGGGATTGCAGCATTTCGCAAAGCGCACCAACATATCGTCCATTCCTTCGACGACGATGCCTCCTTCCGCCTTATTGGCTTTCGGCGTGCGGATGAGACGGGCATCTTTGTCTTCCTCTACGAGATGATCCCTGATCGTGGGAATGACCTGACGAAGCGAAAGGCCTCCATAGCCGATGGCGGCAAAGAGTTGGTCCAGGTTCTTGATCGTCAATTTAGATGCCAGCTCCTTCATGACGACTTCGGGAAAGGCGTCCTTGATGGAGAGACCGTACTTGCGAAGCTCCCTCTCGAGCATCTCCCTGCCTTTTTCGATGTTTTCAAGGAGATTGGCTTTTTTGAAGAAGTTTTTGATCTTATTTCGTGCCTGAGATGACTGGACAAAAAGGAGCCAGTCGCGGCTGGGTCCCTGAGACCCCTTGGATGTGAGGATTTCCACCATATCGCCAAGCTTCAGTTGATAGTTGAGTGGAACGATGCGCCCATTCACTTTGGCTCCGACACAGTGATTGCCGACATCGGTGTGGATCTTGTAGGCAAAGTCAACCGGTGTCGAGCCATCGGGCAATTCAATGACATTGCCTCTTGGTGTAAATACGTATACATGGGTATTGTAGAGGTCCATCTTCACGGAGTCGATAAATTCGGCAGGGTTTTCCAAGTCTCTCTGCCACTCCATCATCTGATCGATCCAATTAAAGTCGGAATCCTTGGAGATTTCTCCTCGCTGTTTTGCTTTGTATTTCCAGTGTGCCGCTACACCGTATTCGGCTACTTGATGCATCTCTTCTGTGCGGATCTGTACTTCAAAAGACTGCCCAATGGAACTGAGCACTGTCGTATGAAGGCTCTGGTACATATTGGGCTTGGGCATGGCAATATAGTCTTTAAATCGGCCGGGCATGGGTTTGTAGCGACTGTGAATGAGACCAAGGACAGCGTAACACTGTTCAAATTCTTTGACGATGACGCGGATAGCCATAATATCATGGATTTCTTCAAAGGCACGATTTTTAAACGTCATCTTCTTATAAATACTGTAGAGATTTTTCGGACGACCGTAGATCGTATGAGGGATGTTCATCTCATCAAGTTGCTGAGAGATGTCGTCAATCATCGAAGAGATCTCCTTCTCTCTCTCTTTCCTCTTCATATCTACTTTTTTGACGAGTTCTTCGTATTTTTCCGGCTCTTTGTAGCGAAATGCCAGATCCTCCATCTCCCACTTCATTCGGAAGATACCGAGCCTGTGCGCAATCGGGACATAAATCTCAAGGGTCTCATCCGCCGTGGCGATGCGACTGGGTCCCTGCTTGTAGCGAAGTGTCCTCATATTGTGGAGACGGTCAGCCAGCTTTACCAGGATGACCCGGAGGTCCTCACTCATAGCGAGAAGCATCTTGCGGAAATTTTCCGCTTGCTGAATCTCGCGAGACTCATATTTGATGCGCTCGATCTTCGTCACACCATCGACGATTTCCGCCACGGCTTCGCCGAATTCGGCTTTCAGTACATCGTAGTTATAGTGAGTGTCTTCGATGACATCGTGGAGAAGACCGGCAATAATCGTGTCTTCATCAAGTTTTAGCTCCGCCAGAATCAGAGAAACCGAAATCGGATGGACAATGTACTCCTCACCGGAGTTTCTCAATTGCCCTTCATGCGCATCACAAGCAAAGAGATACGCTTTTTTCATGCGTTCCCTGTCATAGGGCACATTCAGTTTGTCCAATTCCCCTAGAAATTCCTCCAGGGACAGCGGTGGCTGAATCATCTTTTGTACTTTACAATGCTTTCTACTTGATAACCTTCGAGTGTCCGTCTTCCCGACAGTTCACACAGTTCAACGAGGTAAAGACATCCGGCGACAACGGCTCCCAGGCTCTCAGCCATCTGTATAGTGGCTTTGGAAGTCCCTCCTGTTGCCAAAAGGTCATCGACAATCAGGACGCGCTGTCCTTTCTCTATTGCATCTTTATGGACTTCCAAGAAATCTGTCCCATATTCAAGTTGATAGCTCTGTCTGAGAACATCAGAAGGTAGTTTTCCGGGTTTTCGGATCGGAATAAACCCCTTTTTTGTTGCATAGGCTAGTGGTGCGCCCACAATAAAGCCGCGAGCTTCCGCTGCCAGGACAAGGTCAAACTCAAACTCTTTTGATGCCTCTACCATTGCGTCAATAGCGTCACGGAATGCGTCAGGATGTTTAAGAAGAGTCGAAATGTCCTTAAAACTGATGCCTTCAATGGGATAGTCTTCAATTACGCGGATGTGATCAATAAGTTTCACTCCATG
>CALFKA010000204.1 GCA_937880545.1 uncultured Clostridia bacterium
CGAAGGAACTCCTCGCAGAGTGTCAAGCTCCTGATCGGCTTAATAGCGAGGACTTTCTTCTGGAGATACCTCATCTGCTCGAAGAGAGAATGGGAACACTCGACCCATTGCTCCTCCCGGAAGCATATATTAGAGCCATGCTAGCCAAGGAGCGCTTTTCTGAAGATGCTCCCGACTCCTTTGATCGATTTACAAAGGCAACGTATTCTGTTTCTTTAAAGCAACGAGAGATTCTTCAGCTTCTAACGTATATGCCTATGGTTGCCTTTTCGTCTCTTCTGGGAGAGCGCTCCCCTAAAGGGGAGTGGGTTGCCAGTTTTCTGGCTCTATTAAAGCTACAACAGGATCAAAGGGTGTATCTCACTCAACCGGAACGTTTTTCCGAGATTACGATAGAAAAGAGGTCGCGATGATTTTGCCACGAGCTTTGGAGACGCTTCTTCTGGCGGCAAAAGAACCTATCAGTTTGGAGCGCCTGGAAGCATTACTGCGTATTGATAAAAAGAGCGTTCTTGCTGCGCTGGAAGCGCTTGAGCAGGAGTACTTGGAAAAAGAAAGTGGTCTCGAGATCCGGCGCTTTGAAAACAAAGTACAACTTGCCATCAATGAGCGGTATACCTCACTGCTCGAAGAGCTCTTTGAAAAGACTCGCTCAAAAGGCTACGGGGCAGCAACCCTTGAAGTCCTTGCGATTATCGCCTACGAGCAGCCCATTACAAGAGCACAGATTGACCACCTACGAGGAGTCAGCAGCGATTATTCTCTGCGTGTACTCCAAGAAAGAGGCCTCATTGAATCACGGGGAACATTGGATGTACTGGGGAGTCCAAAACTCTATCGCACAACAGAGAAATTCCTGCGCGACTTTTCCCTGACATCCCTCGATGTACTGCCGGAGATCGAAAGTTGAGACTCCAAAAATATCTCGCCCACCGCGGAGTGGCTTCGAGAAGAAAAGCAGAAGAGATGATCCGCGAAGGACTCGTCACCGTCAATGGTAAACTAGTCACTGAGATGGGTTATATTGTCGAGCAGGGAGACGAGGTCTATGTAAAAGGGAAGTTAATTCCTTCTGAAAAACCGCAGATGAAGACGTATGCGTTCTATAAACCGCAAGGTGTCATCAGCAGCACAAAAGATGAAAGAGGCCGCAAGAGTGTCTCCGACTTCTTTAAAGGGATGGGAAGATTGTATCCTGTAGGAAGACTCGATTATCTGTCCGAGGGACTATTACTTGTCACCAGTGATGGCGAGCTTGCATTGAAATTGACGCATCCCAGATATGATCACTCCAAGCTCTATGAGGTCCATACCGACCGAGTGTTATTACCTGAAGAACTAGACAAGCTCCAAAAGGGAGTCGTCATTGATGGTTACAAAACGCGGCCGATTAAGATAGAAGAAGCCGGCAGGAAGTTCTATCGCATCACCTTGTTTGAGGGAAGAAATCGCCAGATCCGAAAAATGATGGATTTACTAGGCATCAAAGTAGAGCGGCTCCTTCGAACAGAAGTTGCGGGTGTGAGCTTAGGAAACTTGAAGCCGGGTGAGTGGAGAGAGCTGAGCGAGAAAGAAATTCATCTATTTCGCTAATAAAAAGAAATCTTGGATTTTATATAAGAGGCCTCGTTTCCTTGGAAACCGGCCCTTTTTTCTTGAGAGATAGAAAGGTACAGAGCAACGAAATATTTCTATCCTTTACACTTCTTGGTATATGAAAAAATCTATTGAAATTGTCACCATCTTGGACTTATAATGCTCTCAAAACAATAAAGTACAGGAGTGTTTTCCTGTACAAGAGGAGAGTAGAATGACAAAGAAACTCGCCGTTCTCATGTGTTTACTTCTGGTTCTCTCCGCTGTTGCTCCGGCAAGTATCGCAGCGCCGAAGAAAGTGAATGTAAACGTCGTATTGAATCAACCGTTTACTCGCGAGATCGAATCGCAGCTGAAGTCTTTTGGTAAGGTCGGCAATCGCATTGATGCGATTAACGCTTTCACTATGAGTATAAAAGCTGAAGATCTCCCCAAACTTCTTGCACTGGATTTTGTAGAAGCCGCTAATGCAGATGCCGTAAGAAGTGTAGGTCCTGTTTCCGTTCAAAGCGCAGTTACGATCGCAAACGAAGGCTTTAGTACCTGGAATCTCGATGCGATCAATGTCACTGATCCGGCGGTGAAAGGTCGCACGGTTCTCCAGACGGGCAAAGGAGTATATATTGCCGTCTTAGACACAGGCCTCATTTCCTACTGGAGAAATTTCTTCCCGGCTGATCAGATTCTTACACAATACGCCAAATCCTTCGGGGGAGGGGGAAGTGCCAACGCCGCAATCTCCGAACAGCCCAATAAGTGGGAGCAGGATGTCAATTCACACGGAACGCATGTGACGAGCACCATTTTGGGATATAGTCTCAATGGTGATCCGATTTATGGCGTGGCTCCGGAGGCAAAGGTCATTCCTGTAAAAGTACTTAATCAAAATGGAAGCGGATCTTCTTTTGTCATTGCAGAGGCGATCGTCTATGTAGCAAATCTCAAAGAAGAACTGCAAGTTCCCATGGTCATCAATATGAGCTTGGGTGGCTCTGTCCTCGACGCCGTTGAAAAAGCAGCTGTAGATTATGCCGTGGAAAAGGGAGTTATCCTTGTCGCTGCGGCAGGTAACAGCGGGATGGGCGGGATGGGTTATCCGGCTGCCTATGAGCCTGTCATCTCTGTCGCTGCGTCCGGCTGGACACAGGAGTGGCTCACTGGTAGGTACTGGTGGCTAGGGAACGTCGCTGACCCGATCGATCCCATGGACTTTTACATCGCCGACTTCTCCTCAAGAGATCTCTTCGATGATCCCGATCCCCTCAAAGATCACGACCTGGATGTTGCGGCTCCCGGTTCCTGGATCGTCGGTCCCTATTCCGTCAATCAGGGAAGCTACGGCTACTATTTCCTCGGAGGCACCTCCATGGCCTGCCCGCATGTTGCCGGAGCGGTTGCACTGATGCTGGAAAAGGATGCTTCTTTAACTCCTTCAGCAGCGGAAGACCTTCTGGAAATGACTGCTGTTCCTCTCGGTCCCGGATCACGAAAAATCTATGGCTCTAACGGTGTAGCTTCAGAAATAAGCTGGGGACTCAACGCCACAGGCCATGGCCTCATGGATGTTACCTCACTCTTACAAGCCGTACAATAGATCATCAAAATGAGATGGAGGGTTCCGCATCAACGGAACCCTCTTTTTACGTTCGTGCTCTTATTGTCAAAGTAAATGGTTTGCCCTCGACAGTGACCAATACTTCTTTTGCGGGGAGTTTGGATTCTCTAATAGGTACTGGCAGTTCTTCCAGATGGCCAAAGAACTCTCGGTACAGTTGATTGGCTTTCTGTGGTGTTATGGCTTCAAAGCGGACCTTTGAGCCCGGAGGCAACTGCACCAGCGTACAGATGTCCTGTGAGATCACAGTGGCGATCTTTGTATAACCTCCCGTCGTTCCTCTGTCACTTAAAAGAATAATCGGCAGATCGGAAGAGCACAC
>CALFKA010000205.1 GCA_937880545.1 uncultured Clostridia bacterium
GCGACCACCGAGATCTACACTCTTTCCCTACACGACGCTCTTCCGATCTACTTGTCTTTGTGCTCGTCGTGGCGAGGGATCTTTTTCGGATGGATCTTTTCCGGGCGACACTGATCTTCCTCGCAACTCTGCTTGCCTACCTGTACTACAATCGCTATCCGGCACGTCTGATGATGGGCGATACCGGGAGCATGGCCATTGGCGGCTTTATCGCCACAGCACTTCTTGTGACAGGCACACCACTTTATGCATTGGTCGTGGGCGTCATCTACGTCGTTGAATCGCTCTCTCTGATTCTTCAGGTATGGTCCTGGAAGACAAGGCGCAAGCGGATCTTTAAGATGAGTCCCATCCATCACCACTTCGAGCTCAGTGGCTATTCTGAAAATATGGTCGTTCTGCTCTTTAGCGCTGTGACGCTTGTGGGCGTGCTCGTCGGGATTCTCTTCTTTAAGGTATGAATAATAAGATGAAAAAGATTCTGATCTTCGGATTGGGACGCTCCGGTCAGGGGTTGCTCGATTTCCTTGCTCCCCAATATCCTGAAATATGGGTGACGGATGACGCTCCTTTTAACGCCGATGAACTTTCAAATAAATATCATACAAAGATCTCTGATTATGACGACAAGACCGCTATTGATCTGGTGCTTTTGTCTCCGGGGATATCGCCTGAGCATCCGTTGGTAAAGAAGTGGATGCAGCAAGGTGTTCCTCTACAGAGCGAATTGGATTTCGCTGCAGAGCAGCTCGCCGGCGCTATTCTGGCTATCAGTGGCACGAACGGAAAGTCGACGACGACGGCGTGGTGTGCTCACATCATGGGTGTGCCCGCTGCAGGCAATATTGGGATTCCTCTCAGTTCTACACTTCGGGAGAGAGCCTTTCTAGACTGGAACATCCTCGAAGTTTCTAGCTTTCAATTGGAGTTCTCGCATACTCTTCACCCAAAGCTGGCGGCGATTTTAAACATCACACCGGACCATATCAATTGGCATGGCTCCCTGGATGGGTATATCTCCTCTAAGAAGAGACTTTTTGCCCGCATGGAAGAAGGTGACTCTCTTCTCTTGGGAATCGATTCTCCTATGGTAAGGGAGACGATGCATAAAGAAACACATCCCTTTGAAGTCCGTGCATTTTCGCTACTGGAGGAAGTCGATCGCGGTGCTTTCTTGCGTGGAGGTGGACTCTGGCTTCGAGAAGAGGAGGATATTTTCCTCGTCAATCGTGAAGAGCTATCTTTAAAGGGCGACCACAACGTAGCGAACGCCTTGGCAACTGCCTCCCTCACGTACTGCGCCGGGGTCGATATTGAGACGATCCGAAGAGGGTTGACGGATTTCTCCGGCCTTCCTCATCGCTATGAAGTTCTAGGTACCATTCGTGGCAGACGCTTCATCAATGATTCAAAAGCTACGAATGCAGAGAGTACCCTACCGGCCCTAAAGAGCGCCACTTCGGAGACAATTGTTCTCCTCGGAGGATTCGACAAGGGAACCGGCTATGACGCTCTCTTTGAAGAACAACATCCGCATCTGAAAGCGATTGTCTGCTACGGAGCATCCGCACAATCCGTGGCGCAGAGTGCGAAAAAATATGGAATAGAAGAGATCTACTACGCACAAGATCTGGAAGAGGCTTTTGAACAGGCTGTTTCGATCAGTGATGAAGGCGATGATATCTTACTCTCGCCTGCAAGTGCGAGCTGGGACGTCTATCCTAGTTTTGAGGTACGGGGAGATCATTTTCGTGAACTTGTCAGGAGGTGGAATAAATGAGAAAAATCCATTTCGGGATTTTGATCCCGGTCCTTCTCCTGCTGACCATCGGGTGGCTACTCGTATTCAGTTCTTCCGCCTATTTTTCCATGGCGAGAAGAGGGGATGCATATCATTATATTCAGCGTCACAGTTACTTTATTATTGCTGGATTAATCCTCCTCGTGGCAGCCTTCTACGTCAACTACCGAGTCTATACAAAACCCAGTATCCTCGTCCCATTTGTGATTACGACGTATGCTCTCATGATTCTGACACTGATCGCCGGAGAAACGGTAAACTTTGCCACTCGATGGATCGTCATCTTCGGCATTCAGTTTATGCCTTCGGATCTTGCCAAAATCTCCATTATCCTGACGATGTCTTTTACTCTTGCTACATTGGAAGCCAGGAAAAAACGCTATATTGCGATCATCATCCATCTGATCATTCCCATGGGCTTGATTATTCTGACATATCTGCAGCCTGACTTCAGTACGACCGTCACGCTGTTCATCGTCAGCGCCGCCATGCTCTTTGTAGGCTTTGACGGCTGGGCGTATTTTATAACGATCATTGGAGGAGCGGCAGGAGCTTTCTATCTGATTGCAGCTCTGGCGCCCTATCGCATGGTACGTATCACGACATTCTTTGCCGGTCTTACTGATATTCGAGAGGTTGCCCGTCAGATCCGCTATGGCATCTTAGCCATCGCTTCCGGCGGCATTTTCGGCGTAGGCCCCGGGGAGAGCACATTTAACAAACTCTATATTCCCGAGCCGCATAATGACATGATCGTCTCTACCCTTGGTGAGGAGTTCGGCTTTGTCGGTATGGCGATCGTGCTTCTGCTTTTTTTCATCCTCATTATCAATATCTTCCGTATGGCGCTCAATGCCAGTACGCTGTACGTGCGTGTCCTTACGACGGGCATTGGGACTCTGATCTTCGCTCAGATGGTAATTAATTTCGGCAGCACTCTAGGTCTCGTACCTCCGACAGGCATCGGGCTTCCCTTTATCAGTTATGGAGGGACGAATATGATGGTCTTACTGGGACTTGTGGGGATCCTTTTGAATGTGTATGCCTCGGAATCGAGAATCCGCTGATGAAAGCGCTGATAAGTTGTGGGGGAACGGGAGGTCATATCTTTCCTGCCATGGCGATCGCTGAGGCGCTGCGGGAAGAATGCCCGGATATCAAACTATATCTTGCGGGTGTGGAAGGTTCCATGGAGGAAGAAGCGGCTCGTAATTATGGTATCGAATTCGTGCCGACAAAAGCCAGAATGTTCTCCGGCTTCTCCACTCGAGCAAAAGCTTTATCCATATTGACATTATTGCGTTCGGGTCTGTCGATGCGCGGATGGTTCAAGAAGAACAGACCAGACTTTCTGGTCTGTACCGGTGGCTTTGTGACAGGGGCTCCGATACTGGGCGCTATCACCACAAAGACACCTTATTTTCTGCATGAGCAGAATGTCTACCCTGGTCTAGCCAACAGACAGTTTGCTTCTTGGGCGAGAAAGGTCTTCATCAGTTATGAAGAGTCGAAGAAACATTTAAAAGTAAAAGAGGATGCCTTTGTCCTCTCCGGAAACCCCGTGCGCTCCGTCTTCTTTACCCTTG
>CALFKA010000206.1 GCA_937880545.1 uncultured Clostridia bacterium
CTTCTGTGGCAAAACGGATAAATACGTAGGCGTAGATACCCGAGACTATTGTTCCGATGGCACGGTTGGTTGAGCTCTTTAGAGTCGTCGACATACCATGCTGCAGACATACAATGGCTGCAATCGTTGCGTGTACGGATACAGGCATCTTAAAAATACTATATATAAGAAAACAGATGAAAAGCGCCAGAGCGGTCTTAATGATCCGCATTCCCGGGAAGTGCCTCGTAATCTTCTCTAGTTTGTCCATGTAAAGTAAACTTCTCCTTTTTACGTCTTTTTGATTCTCTTTCACTGATTCCGTTGCCGGACTTTTGGTTTGTACTATATGGTATCACAAGTTAGCGAAGGACTCCATGATACGGGATATTACCTTATTATTCTCACCCAGCGCAAGTTGTCTAAAAGGGGGATGTAAAAGAGCGTCCCCTCCTGTGTGAGATCTCTGAGCTGTTCCCTGGTCAGCTCCTTCGAATAGATGACTTGCTTCTCTTTGACGTTGTAAACCTCATAGAAATTGTTCTGAACCCAACATACCAACTCAGGGCTCATGATACAGAAGTGATCAAACTTCTGTCCTTCACGGATGCGTTCGATCTTTCCTTCATCTTGGTAGCCGAATGAGTAGTTGGCTTGCTGTACACCTCTCTCTATCAGCATAGAATCATCCATGGGGGTGAGTTTGTTGATTTTTTCACTTACCTGTAGATGGGTAGTGGCTCTTGTACTGCGGTTATAAGCAAGGATAAAGCGCTTTGGAGATTCCTCCACAAAGAAGTAGATAAAATCTTCACTCGGGGCAATCAAGTGGATCTGTGTGTCGGCTTTCCACTTGATGTCGATTTCGATATTTCTGCCCCTTGTATCCAGGACCTCCCACTGACTATCCAGCAGGTACGAAGTCAACCCTTCTCGGAAGCAGATCCGCGGTCGTTTCTGGAGTCTGCCAAAGTCCCTTAACAGGAAGTCCTCATCCCTCACCGTGTTATAGAGGTGGAGAGCGAACTCCTGATTGGAGAAGTGCTTACCATAGAGGATATTTTCTTCATCGACACCATAGAGTACCATCTGAAAAGGCCGCTCATCTTTTACTGTAAAGACATTTTCGCTTACGATCTGCGCTTTCACGACAGAGTAACTGTAGGAGTAGAAGTCCTGAAAAACGGTGTCTCCAAATAAGAGAAAGAGCCTTCCCTCACTGGTAAGCGTCTGCATCAGTGTCCAGCCCGGCTCTGCCTCCAGCTGCATTTCGTCGATATCTGCTACCGATGGCGTCACTTTCTCAGGGTCAATGACAGACACTTGGATGTCTTCCAGACGCAAAAACTGATCCCTGGCGAAGAGCACACCGAGCTTTCCCCAGAGGGGAAGGGCTAAGAGCGCGATGGCTACGACAATAAGAGACCAGTTCTTTTTCATTATTCTAATTCAGGCAAATACACGCGCACACGATCCAGCGAGAACACAGGCTCACTAAATTCTCCCGGAAGGAGATCCCGGGTGGCCTTTTGCATATCGTAGACCCTGGCATCAATCATATCGATGTGATGCAGGAGTTCCGCTTCGAGAAACATCGGTCGCTTGGGCGAGCCAAACTCCGGCTCATAGTGATGAGAGAGAATCATGTGCTCAATGAGAATCATGACCTCTTCACTCGTGCCCAGCTCACTTCCGAGCTTTCTAATCTCTCTCACGCCCTGTACCAGATGCCCTAGGAGAATCCCCTCCTTCGAGTAGCCCGATACAATGCCCAATTCATTGGCATCCATCTCTTCGAGTTTCTGAAGGTCGTGGAAAAAGATGCCGGTGATCAACAGATCTTCATTGGCATCATAGATTTTGCAGAGGGCTCTGGCTGACTCCATCATGCGCTGCAGGTGAAACAGAAGTCCGCCTCGAATGGCGTGATGGTGGCGCATGGCTGCCGGATAGTACAGGAGTTTGTCCTTGTGGAGTTCAAACGCTTTTAAAGAGAGCTCTCGCATCTCCGGGTGTTTGATGGATTTGAGATTGTCTTCCAGTTCAACAAGCATCTCTTTTGTGTCTCTCGGCGCACTTGGGACGATGTCTTTATAGTCTATGTCGTCACCCTCTTCGAGATTTCTGTGCTTGATGATCTTGAGCTGCAGTCTATCCATCCACTCGGTCACATCCCCGCGCAGCTTGATGATATCACCCTGTGTATAGAGATCCACCTGATCGTCTTCAATGCTCCAGATTTTGGAGTCAATCTCTCCGCTCGCGTCGGCGATGATCAGGTCGAAATATTTACTGTTGTTGGAACTGGTTTTTAAGTTGAGAGCCTTGATGAGATAGAACCCCTCAATGCGCTCTCCTTTTTCAAAGTCTTTAATATTCTTCTGCATGAACCCCCCTTATATGTTCATCAGCCGGCTGTATTCCTCACGGAATTTGGCAATGATTCGCTTTTCCATTCTGGAGATGGTCATCTGTGACACCTCCAGTTCGTCAGCCACCATGATCTGGGTCTTCTCATCAAAGAAGCGATCTCTTATGATCTTTTGTTCCATGGGATTGAGTTTATCCATCATGTAGTTGATGAAGTCGGCATTATTGATCGATTCAAACGCCTTATCTTCTCC
>CALFKA010000207.1 GCA_937880545.1 uncultured Clostridia bacterium
CTACTCTTTCTCTCGTGATCGAGCGGCGAAGATCTGGATGGCGATGCAAAAGCCCACTGGAACTGCAGGGGGCATCGAGGAGGACGACATCAAAAGAATGGTGAAATGCAGGGCGATCTTCCACTGCATCGTGTTGGTAAATATCTGCACTCATCCGTACTCTCTGTAGGTTGTCTTTCAGCTTCGCTAAACGTTCTTGACTGATATCGCATAAAGTCAGTTGTGTCTCTGGCCATCTGTTTTTAATAGAGATGGACTTTCCACCGGGTGCTGAGCACAGATCCAGGAGTCGTCCTGTAACAGGCACCAGCTCACCGATGAGTTGGGACGCCCATCCCATGATGTAGAAGTGTCCTTCTGCGTAGCCGGGAAGCGTCTGTATACTTTGTGCAAAAGTCAGGAGTCTTACTCCACTGTAAGTTCCCGGAAGTGATTTGACATCAATGCCTTCTTCTAAAAGATTCGTCATATAAGTTTCTCTGTCAAGACCTATAACACACAGATCTAATGGAGGCGTCTTCTGCGCATGCAGAAAATACGCCTCTGCCTGCTCTTGTCCGTACTGCTCTACGAGCATCTCTACTAGCTCCGGATGGACAGAATAGCATAATGACAATCTCTCCTGAGCGTTCTTTCCCTCGAGAAGAGAAGTAATTAGAGAGTCCTTTTCTCTTGCGAGTCTTCGAAGAATAGCATTGGCAGGCGCTACTCTGTGTGGCGACCGACGCTTCATCAGGTTAAGAATATTATTAACAAGGGCGTAGTCTGGCTTTTCGAGAAAGACAATTCCATATGCCCCGATCAAAAGATAAAAATACTCTTCGCGCCTGTAGCGATGGAGAGGAATCGCAGAAAGCATGGAAAGAAGGGCGTCGAGGAGAAGTCGATTCTCCAGGATGCCCTTCAGCATTTTTTCAAACAAGGCGCTATACGACGATGTGCGTTCCTGCGCCAATATGTCTTTTAGTGTGATCCGTTCGGCATCTGAATCCAGCTTTCGCAGTGCGAGATTGAGACGCTCGTATACCTTCAACGACGTCTTCCACTCATCATCAGGAGACGTGCCAGGTTCGCAACAGCTGAAAGTGCGGCGGCTACATAGGTCAAGGCAGCAGCGTTGAGCACTTTTTTTGCTCCGGGCGCTTCTTCCATCGTAAGGACACCGTTTTCCTGCATGAGAGCCAACGCCTTTCTGGATGCATTAAACTCCACCGGCAACGTTATAATCTGAAATACTACGACCAGCCCAAATAGTAGGATGCCGATATTGGTCAGCGAGGGCATAGAAAAGATCAGTCCTGCGATAAACAGAATCATCCAAAGATTGGATCCGATACTGACAACAGGAAAGAAGGAATTGCGAAACTTCAGTGCCGCATAGCCTTCCGCATCCTGAAGTGCATGGCCGATCTCGTGGGCTGCCACACTGATCGCGGCAACTGATCGAGAATCATGTACTTCGTTGGAAAGTCTTACGACATGCGTCCTGGGATCATAATGATCCGAGAGTCCACCCGCTGTCGCTCGCTCTACACGAACATCCAGTCGCAGGCGATTGATCAACGTCTGTGCAGCTTCCGCTCCGGTCATACCTCTTGAAGCATAGACTTTAGAATATTTCCTAAAAGTCGACTGCACATTGGCAGAAGCCCACATGCCCAATAAGATGAAGGGCAGAATGATCAGTATTGAAGAGTCATAAAAATATGGCATATCAGCCTCCCAGTTTTGTGCCAAGTTGAACGGTATTGCCTCTCAGATAATCTGAAACTGCTACCGGTCGTTTCCCGGGTCGTTGCAGGATCTCTATCGAAAGGTCACCTTCTCCCGTAGAAACATGTATACCCTCGTTATTTACACTACTAACGGTTCCGGGGGTGTGAGAGCTCGACGGAAAGGTCGATGCCTGCAATATCTTTACCCGTTCCCTACCCCACGGCGTATAGGCATTGGGATAAAACGCTCGTACTTTTCTGACCAGATCCACCGCCGGTAAATGCCAGTCTAAAAGATAAGAACTCTTGTCGAATTTACCACAGAGGATGGCTTCACCTGTCTGCGGTTTTGTCTCTACAATCTCTCCTTTATTCCAAGCCTCAAAGAGACGGCGCAGTAGGCACATAGCCGGAGGGATCATATCGTCCAAAATTTGTTCCGTATGCTTTCCTTCAATGGAAATCTCTTCCTGATAATAGATGTCGCCTGTATCCAGTCCCTCATCCATCTGTATGAGAGTGACGCCACTCACTGTTTCTCCCGCTAGGATCGCACTCTCCACGGGAG
>CALFKA010000208.1 GCA_937880545.1 uncultured Clostridia bacterium
ACACAACCTAATAGTTGTCAAAATCCCTTTTCAATTACTTTTCTTAAAATATTCACTTTTCAAATTACATATTTAGCCCTCCGAAATGTTAACTATCCATATTCGCTATTATTTCATTACCCTAAACATTTCAAGTAATCCAAATATAGCATAACAGTCAGCTAATCCTCTGTGATCTGGCTCAGAGTTAATGGAGAACATTCTTTTTAAGTCTTTAAGGCGATAGCTACCAAGCCCCTTGAACTTCTCCCTAGAAATCTGAAGAAGATCGTAATATTGTGCACCACCAGTCCATGAAATCTGCGTTCTGTTAAAAGCTTGCTGAAGAAACTCCAGATCGAAGGTAATATTGTGGCCAATTAAGGGATATTTTTCAACAAAAATATTTAGGTTTTTCAGGCCATCATAAATTCCGATCCCCTCTTCTTCCAGTAAAGCATCCGTGATTCCGGTAATATCTACTACGATCTTAGGCAATGACCTTTCAATATTTATCAAACAACAGAACTCTTCAACGATCTTTTTCCTTTTGACTTTTAGCGCACCAATCTCAATGATTCTATCTTTCTTTGCGTCAAGTCCTGAGGTTTCTAAGTCAATGACAACATAACTTTCAGGTAGAAGATTCGATGAAACGCTTTCCATAGGTGACTCACCAATTCTGTTTCGCTTTTTGCTATTATCACTACCTAGAATGGCGAATTCCTTTTCATCCGGTCTGAAAACTAGGTGAATACCTTCCAAGTCATGAATCTCTCGCGTAGTGTTATGTATGCGAAAAGCAAGCCTTTGCTCATTCTGCGCACTGTAAGTCATTGTAGCGGTCCCATTTTGAATGTTTCCGCAGATCCTCTCCCACAGTTCATCACGAACTCTAGCGCTAATTTTTCCTACATAAACACCCGTGTGGATTTCCATCAGCCACTTTGTTATGTCGCCTCGTAGACGAGGCGGGCAGGACGTCAAAGTGACAACTACCATGACAAATCTTCTTCATCGATGTCGATTTCATCGTCGTCGTATGAGCGATAGGATATTCCAGAAGCTACCTCTCCTCCCTTTTCATCCCACAATTGCACCAGATCGACAGATGGATCCTCCTCATAGTTTTCATCTTGTAAAAGATAACGAATATCTCTAACGCATCGCTCCAAATATTTATCTCGAAAGAAGCTGTCCCTCATTCTTAGCCTTGCTTCCTTTCCGTGGTTAACCACCTTCTCAGAAGCTATGGCAAAAGAAATCGGTATACTAGTTTCCGCTTTGTACAGGTCAGCAATGTCGTATACAAATGAGCGTTCGTGTCCGGTATGAATGAACCCTAATCCCGGTGAGCATCCAAGTGCACATATCACACTATGAACTACACCATAAAGACAAGCATTAGCTGAAGTGAGGGCTCGGTTCACATCATCGCTCTTCTCGTATTCACCAGCTTTATAGTACCTTCCCAGCCAGGGAACCCCTGTCTTTTTCGCAAACCTTCGGTAAGCCGAACGAACTCTTGCTCCTTCCCTTCCTCTGAGTTGCTGCATGGTGAGCTTTGAAACGTCTTCTCCAGGAAAACGTAATTGATACATTTTTCTAGCAACAGCCAACCGAGATCGGGTATTGCTTACCAAAGAAGCTTGTCTTAATAGGAGAGTTGAGGTGTGAGTGAGAGGAGCCCCTTGAGCGTAGAAGCGAACTCCATTTTCTCCCACCCAGATGATACTGCTCCCACACTCACCAATCAGCTGTACTGCACGATGCGAAATATCCGTGCCGGGGCCTAATAACCATACACTTATTGTTGCGGCTGGGACATAAGCAACTCCTCTGCTTTCATAGATCGTAACTGATCCGTCATTTCGATTGATTTTTGCATATTCCACATAAAGGAATGAAAGACGATCTTTGATTCTAGGAAGCGAGGGTAATTCCGGCTTCTTAAGATACGTTTCGCTCATGATATCACCCTTTGGCGATTGTCAAGAAACCACAACCATAAGCCTTCTGTCTTCCGACACCATTTATTAGTGTCTTGCGAAATCCCTCAACATCGTCAACAGTAAGGATTCCTTCGAAAATAGCTACTTTATAGGTTACTTGGTGGCCTGATTTCTTTCTGAATCTGACCCACTCAGAGTTAACTACTTCAAAATCTTCACTCTTTAGACTGAACCCAAGTTTATTCGATCGATCGACAAGCCATTTCTTTTGCTGATCCCGGGTAACATGTGCATGGATCCTTCCGCGTTCACCTTCTTTCTTTGCATTTGTGATCGGATTAGCTTTCAGGCGGAAATGATATCTCGTTCCATTTTCAGGTTGCTCAAGTATGCGAGAATAGTCTTTGGAAACTACGGAATCCGATTCGGAAAAGCCGTAAGTGGCACAAAGTTGTCTAAAATCTCCAGCATCTTTACTGAGTACCAGAAGGTACCACTCTCCATGCAATTGATCAATTCTCCAGAGCTTTCTGTCACGTTTCCCGGGAAAACTTCTCTCCAACGCCCCATGAACATACAAAGGAGAAGATAGCAATTTCAAGGTCTCTCTTTTAGATGGGTTAAGTTTAATTCTGGAAAAAATCACTATTCACCTCCCATCAGCTCTAATGGGTCATGCAGGGTTTGCGCTTCCGTCGATTCTGCTAAAGGAAATGCAATCATTCTTTCAGCATACGGCCGATACTCATATTGTCGGTGCTCTTTTGAAAAAGATATCGGTTCATCCTTTAACCAGCCGACATTTGACTCATTTCCTTTTGCCTCAATGATCAAGCGCAAATTATCAGGACGTTTAACTTGCTTGATTGAACCGAGCCAAGGTTCCTCTGACAGAGCTTCTAGGAGACTCTTGTTTTGCCGGATCCCTAGAACGACCTTTCCTTCAGGGGGACATGATCGCCGTCCGAGAAATAAGGGATAATACGGACTCTGGACGGCTATCACAAGTTTCTGTATCAACTCTTCCGGTCCTTCGACCCCCACGAGAAAAATCGCATCCGACAAATAATCACGATAGGTAACATACGAAGATTTTCTACCTTGTGCAATGTGAAAATCTGTCATCCTTCGTCCTTGTTGATCCAAGCGAACGCCGAATTTCAAATCTCGCAAATCATCAATGGAATCATCTCTTGACCTTCCAAGTGCTGAAGCAAGGAGGCCTATCACAGCACTTTTTGTAGGTGCCCTCTCCGTATTCCTGCGATCAAACCGAGACTCTACTCCCCAAGATTGGAGAGGACCCGCAAACCGCATTAATAATACACTCGTCATGTCGTACCTCTATTCCTTAAAGAACGAAGCAACTTCTGTCTCTACCGCCTCTAGAGCCGATTCCAATGAAACGGTTTCTTTGTATCCCTTTAGAATAGCTCCAACGGCAAAAGTGCTCCTATCATCTCCCGCAAAATCATTCTTAACTTCCTCCGAGTGTTTCATGAGTTTCTTGACCGACCCTATGACAAACCCTTCATCCGATGCTCTGACAGGTTTTTCAAATGCCCCTACAAGATTAAGTGGCTGATCGGCTCTCATTGAGATTATGACCGCATTCGGAAGTGTGTGATTGGCAAAGGAATTAATCTTCCCCGTCGGCATCGAGCAGACAAAGGCTCTGACGAATTCTTTAGCTGTTTTTGCCGTGTCTTCGCCTAAACTCTTATACAAATCATGAAGTGCTACAGTCGCATATCGATAGAGCGTAGAAGAATTGAACTCTGCAGTACCAATGTGTCCGGCTCCTGCGTGATCCTGATCCGAAAAATCATCGACAGCAGTGAAATAGTCAAACTCCGTTGCAACGGCATGGGTTGAAATTGCGTGGGCGACTTGTGCACTCGCATCATAGTTAAGTTCAGGCTTTTCGGCAACCATTCTCCCGAACAAAGCTAGATCGACCCCGGGAGTGTCGGTGATTAATCGCTGGGCTTCCTTTTTTGTGGCTGCATCCGGTTTGTCAGTTGATGCTAATTCATTCGAAACGTAGAACTCAGCCAGTGCTTTTGCCTGGGCAAAGCTCAAAAAGAAGAGAGCCTCACGCACCGGTTTACTGGTTTTTTTATCGACCTTTATCTTCACACCGGCCATTTCTAACACTTCATGCGCTGCTTGCGTCCTGGATTCCTCATCCCCGTATCCGAGGATTTCGAGTTCCCTAGCCACCATCGCAATCAGATTTTTCGTTCGTAACGCACGGTTTTCTTGGGGAACAGTATCCTTAAACATCTCTCTCATAGCTTTTTTCCAACTTTGAGAAGAAACACGCGCCCTCTTAACACCGCCATAAAGAGCGCTTTTGGGTGATCCTGTGTCATCTCGATTGATACAACTAGGCGGAACAGTCTGTAAAACGTGGATATCCATAAACAATTTGTTATTCATTGTTTCCTCCTGATTTTTCTTCTGAATTCTGTTTTTCTATTGGTGTTCTTGAGTAGAAGTTCTGTCCCCAGCTCATACGAATTCTTTGAGTATATTTACTCATCTGATAGTAGTAGAGTTCCTCTGCCAATCGTGCATAGTCTAGGGGAATCGGTGGAGTATGCGCACGCATGAGCTGAATCAATCCTCTTAGATGAACTGAAAGCTCACTCAGGTTTTCCGATGTTGCCATGATATTGAATCGCCGCGTAATCCTCTCTTCAGTAGGTGTGTCCACTATCATTCGTCCCAGAGATCTTCCAAGATTATATTCTTCCCCTTCGCAGTTCATATTGGCAGTCGAGATGTCGCTACTCTGTTGATGGATAGCATAAAGTGTCATTGCAATATGAACAGCCCATTCTGCTTTGGATGGCTCGCCTTCTTTGCACAGAAGATCGTCATCTAATCCAAACAGCGTTAATGACCAAACCTCAGGTGCTTCCAGCGGGCTTTTGCCTGCTCCTCTGCGAAGACGGGCAAGATCCGCTCGTACTGCTGCCTCGTTTTTCGAGTGCTCGAACTGACTAAGCCGCATTTTCACAAATTTCTTTACTCGTGTACCCGGCCATTGCTTTTTGTGCATTTCCCCTCCTTCTTTTACTTACTTTCGCTTTTTGAACTGCACAGAAGAGCGAGTGGATGTATTTATTAAGAAACGACGATAGGCATTAGGAACAGAAACAACAGTAGGTTGCTCTTCATCTGTTTTCCTCCCAACAAACGCTGCAGGAGATGACTGATCTACAAGCTCCGAACCCAATCTTCGAATCGTTTCTTTTCCTATCTCCCACCACTCATCGGATTTCTCCTCGTGTGAGAGAGACTCATTATTTGGGTCAATTGACTCCAGCCACTCTCGAAAAGGTAAATCCAGCTGATCATATGCAATTTCTTTAACATCGTCTGCAGTATTGAACCAGTTACTCCTATTTCGACCGGGTGACTGCCCCGAGGCCTGGGCAATTTCCATTGCCAGTATTCCCAGTCGATCAATGAGAAGAGCAGTGTATTCCATTTCCCTTTCAATTAGCGATAACCAAACGCTTTCAAGATTCTTTAATAGTGAAGTATGAAAGGAAAGCCTATCCGTAAAGATCTCCACGACCGATGACGATGTAGAATCATAATGAGCATTAAGCGTTTCAAACTGAATGATTCTGTTATCGAGCTTATTGCGACTCTCCAATTCACCAATCCAGCTTACTACCCCGGGAATCCGATAGGCGTCAGAGTCCCTGTCGGAAGCACCTACGATAGACGAGAACTCTCTCCAAATCTGCTTGTTTTCACGGGTTTTTTTTGGTGTGTAGTAAACAGCTTTTCCTTTGCGCGCTCTTTTTTGCCATAAAGTCCATTGTTCACTGAAAGCATCTTCTTCAGAAAACTGATCACCTCCAAACGTCCTGTATCCGACCACATGGTCATCTTCCCAAAGCAAAAATATCCTTCGAGACTGCATTGTCAGGAGCTCAGAAGGGTTCTGAGGTAATAAGTAATCCGCCACTCTTTCAGCTGTTCGTTTTGAGCTTTCCCAAATCGGATTTTCTTTTTCCCACAAATCACCATTCGAAAGAAGAACCAAATTGAGCATCAAACTCTCAAACAGATTGTTACCTACGGCATAAATGCTTCCGGTTTTTCCCGGCCACCCGACAGTAAAGCTGACTCCTTTTAGTGGCGTTTTGAATCCGGCATCATCAAAAGCATTCAGATGAAGAAGCCATCTTGCAGCTTCGGATAATGAGACCTTTTCTTTTGATTTACCTGAACGCGATGGGAAAAGCCTTAGTTTATTTGCGCTCTCGAGCAGCTCGCCGCAAAATTTCGCGGTAGAATATGTCGACTTACCAGGGGCATTTTTCATCCATTCGGGCAGATCATCTTCAGTGATTTGGTAAAAAGGGGTGTCGGGATGGATCATATAAAAACGGTCACGGTGCTCTTCCAAGTACTTGTTGACAACTTCTATGGGAAATCCGGCTTCAATCCAATACTCCTCCCATCTGGAAAATGCTTCTGCGCTATCATCTGCCTGTGATAAAGGTTGCATCTTTCCCTCAACTGTGTAACGTCCCACCACTACGTGCATAATGGCCATCAAGAATCGCTGCACCGAAATATCCTGTGAGGGTGTCTCCCCAGAAATCCTCAGGATTTCAGACGCGTTCTTGAATGTTTCAAGTATAGACATTTCGACAGTGGACCCGTCTGTCATCAGGACCTTGATCCACGGTTCATCCAGCAGGTTAAACTTTTTATCCATATGTCACCTCTTTCCCAGAGTAAACCAGCCCCATTTCTCTGTCATAGCAAAGTCGATAGTTTCCAACTTCGCAACACAGATCGTCGTCAAGTATGAGAAACAGTTCATGTCTTAAGTAAGGGTTTTCAATCCATTTCGGCATTTCTCGGGATCTAAGTTCTTCCAGTTCGTCGATAATAGATCCTGATGAATGGCGCAATAAAAAGTGTGGAAGCCGAATCGATTGTCTCGCCAATTTCTTTGCTTCTTCTTCCGTTGGTACTTTATCCCCGAAGAAGATGAACCCCTGATCGAGCCAGGGAACCACACGAAAGTACCCGTTTTCTTTTTGGACAACTAAGACATCAATAGAGGGGTCCGTATCGCGAACCGCCAGATCGGAAGAGCACACGTCTGAACTCCAGTCACATCACGATCTCG
>CALFKA010000209.1 GCA_937880545.1 uncultured Clostridia bacterium
AATCACTGCGCAGCATCCGTACATTTTCAAGATAGCGCAGATAGCCACTGATCCCCATACCCCCGGTTTCTTCAAAGTTTCGGGCGTAGTGAGATAGTAGACGGATATTGCTGAGTCTCTGGGCGGGATGATCAAGCGTCATGAGAAATGTCTCGAGTTCAAGGGTTCGGTAGATCTCACGAAGAAGGGCATCGATACTTAGAAAACGACTCTTTCTTCGGAGATCCTCAAGCATCAGGAGGAAGGCGCTCTTTTTCTCACTCTCCCAGGGAGACCAGAAAGCCTGGTGGAAAGACTCCGCTTCCGGAAACGCCTGCTTGATGTCATAGAGCTCCTGGTCGGTAAAGCCGACACGGGGAAGTCGCAGGAGCGCCAGCAGCGGCACATCGAGGCGGGCATTGTCTACCACCTTCAGTCCCGCCAGGAGAGTCTCCACTTCCAGTGTTCCAAGATAGGCTTCGGTACTATCGAGAAAGAGCGGGATGCCCTTGTCACGGAAGATACGTGAGGCGTGCTCTACATAAGCGGCAGGGGATCGAAGCAGCACGACGATGTCTCCGTAGGAATGCCCTTCTCTGTGGAGTTCGCTCACTTTATCGGCGATGCTGTGAAGCTCTTCTTCTTCCTTGCTGAGTTCTCCCTGAGGCGTCAGCATCACTTCAATCGGAAGGTCATGAGAGTCCAGGGTCTTGTTGCCATAAACCAGCCGAGCATCGTCATCATAGTCGATGCCGCCGAAGTCTCTTCGCATGATCCGCTCAAAGACGGTATTGATGGCGGAGATAATAGGTAGGGCGGAGCGGAAATTGGTACTCAGGTCAATCCTCTCACTGAAGTCCTCTCCCTCTTTATACCGGTGATACTTCTCAAGGAAGATCTCGGGTCTTGCGGAGCGAAATCGATAGATACTCTGTTTGATATCACCTACCATGAAGCAGTTGTCCTCTCGGCTGACGGAGCGGATCAATGCCTCCTGAAGCTCGGAAGTATCCTGATACTCATCGACAAATACGTAGTGATACTTTTCCTTTACTTCCCGGCGGATCTGTTCATCTTTTAATAGCTCAATGCTGAGTCGCTCCAGATCGGGGAAGCTGAGCATCGCCGCTTCTCGTCGCAGCTCAAAACTCCTCGTGCTGAGTTCGAGGGTCAGTTGCAGCAGTTTTTCCAAGCGCGGTAACAGGCGAAGATGTTCTGCAAAGAGCTCTTCAAAACTTGACCAGGGACTTAGTGTTTTTTCGATATCCTGTGCGATAGCCTTCGCTTTCTTGCGAAGCTCCATCACTTTGTCTTTCTCAAACTCCCCTTCTTTCACAACTTTTGTGGAGGGGAAGCGCCCCCATGTAAGAGGCACAAAGCCATTCAGGTTTTTTATTTCCTGCAGGTCTGCTTCGAGAAGTCTTTGTACCGGCTCCGTGAGGCTGAGATCCAGAGCTTCCAGAAGGAGTTCCTCCATCGGCTCTATACTTTCTTCAAGGAAGGCATCCATCGACTCTCTCCAGAACAACTCTTCTTGGTGGCGATGCAGGACCTTCTCAATACTTTCTTCTCTCTCCACCTTCAGCTCTAGCCACTTCCGGAGTGTAAGGAGTAGAGTCTTGAAATCTTCATCTCCCCGAGCGCTTGAAAAGATCGTAGAAAGCTCCAGGAAGATTTCTTCCTTTTTCGCATATTCTTCTTCAAAAAGTTCGTCGAGAACCTTCTGGTCGACGGTGTCGAGCTGATGCTGAGCACCCATCTGAAACGCAGGATCAATGTCGAGAGCAAAGAAGTACTCCCGGCAAAGCTTGGTACAGAAAGAGTGGATGGTGGAGATGTCACTGGAG
This sequence comes from uncultured Clostridia bacterium, assembly GCA_937880545.1. GTDB lineage: Bacteria > Bacillota > Clostridia > Peptostreptococcales > Acidaminobacteraceae > DUVM01. The sequence goes on from CALFKA010000209.1 coordinate 1,827, forward strand.
CCAAGTTCCCTGAGCTGCTTGCGCAGGTGCAACGAGCCGCCTCCCAGAACCTCACCTGTCAGTTTCTTACGCAACTTCTCTTTCATATCCGAAGCGCTGGCTCGCGTAAAGGTAAAGACCAGGAAGTGTCTAAGTTCCTCTCCCTCCCTCAGCATATCGACAATGCGCTCGGTAAGAACCGCCGTCTTTCCACTGCCGGCGGCGGCGGAGACGAGCACGTTTTTTCCTCTGGATTCAATGACCCTTGCCTGTGCAGGCGTCCACTGGATCTTCACGCTTCACCTCCCCGAAGAATTTGGATCACTTCATCTTTGGTCGGCAGTGTCAACTTTCTCGTGCGGAACTTATCGCTTGATTTTTCAAAGCGACAGATGGAGTTGTATTCGCAATAGGTACATGGCAGCCGCTCGCCTTCAATGTCCAGCGGCTCTACGGAGATATCGCCAAGGATGATCTTTCCCGCATGTGTTTCGGAGTGATCAAGGGCTGCGCGTAAGAGCGCTTGATGCTCTGTCTCGCTTAGCACAGAGGAGCGCAGTGAGAATTGTCCATCTCGCTTTAACTCCACCGGCAGGACAAACGAGCTCATTCCCGCTTCCAGTGTCGTATCAATAGAGGTCGCTAAGGTTACGTCATCGAGAAGGGCACCGCTTAGGCGCATCATGCGGCGCCTCTCTTCATCGGCGTTTTCTTTGCTT
>CALFKA010000210.1 GCA_937880545.1 uncultured Clostridia bacterium
CTGTGTCCTCCTGGAGCCCTATATGAAGGTGGAAGTCACCGTGCCTGAGGAGTATCTCGGAGACGTCATGGGCGATATCAACTCTCGCCGTGGCCGACTGGAAGGAATGGAAGCCGAATCAGGTGTCCAGGTCATCCGCGCGCAGGTGCCACTGTCGGAAATGTTCGGTTATGCTACGGACCTGAGGAGTCGTTCCCAGGGACGTGCCACCTACACGATGCAGTTTGATCACTATGAACAAGTACCAGAGTCCATTGCACTAAAAGTATTAAAGTAATTCCAGGAGGAAAAAATGGCAAAAGCTGTATTTGAAAGAACCAAACCACATGTCAATATCGGCACCATCGGTCACGTTGACCACGGTAAAACGACATTGACAGCCGCAATCACCAAAACGCTCCATGATCGTTACAATCTCGGCGACATCGTCGATTTTGACAAGATCGACAAAGCACCGGAAGAAAAAGAGCGCGGCATCACGATCACGTCCTCACACGTTGAGTACGAGACCCCCAACCGCCACTATGCACACGTTGACTGCCCCGGCCACGCCGACTACGTCAAAAACATGATCACAGGCGCCGCTCAGATGGACGGCTCCATTCTGGTCGTCAGTGCTGCTGACGGTGCGATGCCTCAGACGCGCGAGCACATCCTGCTTGCCCGCCAGGTGGGTGTTCCCTATATCGTCGTATTCCTCAACAAATGCGACACCGTTGATGACGAAGAGCTCCTCGAACTGGTTGAAATGGAAATTCGCGAACTTCTCGACGAATATGATTTCCCCGGCGACGACACGCCCATCATCCGCGGCTCTGCCCTCAAAGCTCTTGAAGACACTTCAAGCGAGTGGGGAGACAAGATTGTTGAACTGATGGAAACGGTTGATGAGTACATCCCCGAGCCTGAACGTGATGTCGACAAACCCTTCCTCATGCCCGTTGAAGACGTCTTCACGATCACCGGACGCGGCACCGTTGCCACCGGTCGTATCGAGCGCGGCAAAGTCCGCATCGGCGATGAAGTCGAACTCGTCGGCCTCAAAGAAGAAAAACGCAAACTCGTCGTCACCGGCGTTGAGATGTTCCAGAAAACCCTCAACGAAGGCGAAGCGGGCGACAACGTTGGTATCCTGCTGCGCGGTATCCAGCGCACAGAGATCGAGCGCGGTCAGGTTCTTGCCAAACCCGGTTCGATCCAACCTTACAAGCACTTCAAGGCCCAGGTCTACGTCCTCAAAAAGGATGAAGGCGGACGTCATACCCCCTTCTTCCCGGGATATCGTCCTCAGTTCTTCTTCAGAACAACGGACGTGACAGGAACCATCCAGTTCCCCGAAGGACAGGAAATGTGCATGCCTGGTGATAACATCATCATGGAAATTGAAATGCTCTATCCGATCGCCATGGAAGTGGGACAGAAATTCTCCATCCGCGAAGGTGGCCACACAGTTGGTGCCGGTAGCGTCATCGAGATTCTCGACTGATAAACAGACTAGCCCCGATTCGGGGCTTTTCTTTTACCTATTATTTTGTTCAGAATATACGGGAGAATATTTATGTGGAGACCTATGAGAAGAAGCAAACAGTCCCTGACGCATGAGAGATGTGAAGAAGTACTGCGTCAAAATACCGGAGGGGTCCTGAGTCTCCTGGGAGATGATGGCTACCCCTATGGAGTGCCGATGAGTTATGCCTATCATGACAACAAGCTCTATTTTCATGCCGCGCTCACCGGTCATAAAATGGATGCCCTTCGCAGCCACGAAAAAGCCTCTTTTACAGTCATTGATGCTGATGATATCATCCCAGAGAAATTGACATCAGCTTACCGATCCGTCATCTGCTTCGGTAAAATCAGAGAGCTTGACGGCGAAGAGAAGACGGCAGCACTCCGAGCGATCGGGGAAAAGTACTCTTCAGAATATCCGGAGCAAATAGAGCGGGAGATCATCACTGACTTTGAGCGCACGAGTGTGATAGAGCTAGAGATTGAGCACATGACTGGAAAAAGAGGCAAAGAAAGCACTCCTTGATGGCATGCACAAAGGAGACAATGGATTTTAATGTGTTCTTAATCTCCTTCACTTTTCTTTCTCATCAGCACGCGCTACGATGAGGCTGTAAGAAAAGAAAGGAAATGTACGGAGAGGTTGAATAACAGTCCTACCGTACAAAAGGTACATAATGCGCAAAAGAAAATGGATCGTACTTTTATGCATAACAGCATTTCTTCTAGCAGGCTGCGAGCTTGTTGAAAATATAGAGGATATACTGTTCCGCGATGATGATCCCGTGTCAGTGGCAAAGAGTTTTCTCGAAAAGAACTACTCTTCGAATTCGCTTCTGTCTCGTTCGGAACTGCTGAGCAAAGACGCCTCTACTTTTTCGCAAGCTCTGCAATGGAGACAGAAGATCTTTGCTCTGCGAAGAGAGAAAATGGGCAACGTGAAAAAGCTAATTTCTTTTGAGATAATAGACTCAGAGATTGCCCAATCGGATGAGCTGGCTTTTGTCTTCATCAAATCCCGCGAAGAGTTTGTCTATCTCGATGAACCAAAGCTTCCGGCGATGATCGGGTATAGGTACTTTGTGGTCCTGGCAAAGGAAGATGCGAATTGGAAAGTCCTCTGGGCGACGCATCACGCCAGCTCCGATGTGGCGAGTGAAACAGGTAAGTGGGTATCGACGTTTCACATTCCCTTCTTAGCTTATGGTGAAGAAACCGTGTTTCAACTAGACCCCGTCGATTATCCGGTTCAGGAGTTGAAGCAACTTCTAAATGGACTGGAGTACCAAGACTTCTCTGTTGTTTATGAGAACGAACGCATCAACATCGAAGCGGAACTCGAGGAGGAGAAGCAAGGACTGCCTGCTACAACGGATGGTTTGGAGCCGTTTGATCGCAGCGAGATGTTGCGATACGCAGAAGAATTCTCCCTGGTTAGAAACGGTGAATGGCCGGATTACACACTCTATGGCGGGAACTGCCAAAACTTTGTCTCGCAGATTCTTGTTGCGGGAGGTGCGTCGATGAATGACGCAGGGGAATATCCATGGTATTATCATTCGAAGGGAGAGCGAGGGCGCGCCTGGAGTTCCGTCAACAGTATGAGAAGTCTTCTGGACAGCCAGGCAGAGCAAGTTCTCTCAGCGATCGAATTGGAGAGCCGCTATGATCTGGAAAACGGAGACCTGGTCTATGTCGACTGGGACCGCGACGGAGAAACGGACCATGTCCTTCTCGTGACACATTCGGGGGATAAACCCCGAGTAGCAGGCAACACGGAAGACGCCTATAACAAGCGACTGACGGACTATCCAGGAGAAAAATTCTATTATCACTTGGAAGGACATCGCCCTTGATATAAATATTACAAAAACATATTATATAATTTTGCGTGAAGCCGGGAAATAACTTGACCTTTCTCGGCTTTTTCGTTATTATATACAAGCGTGTCCAGCCAGCGATGAAGCCGGAGGTTACCCCGCTTCCGGGACAATTCCGGCAGAGCAGTTCCCTTGAAAAGGGAACGATTGGACATTAAGAAATGGAACACACGGAAGCGTGTTCCGAAAGAATAGGAGGAATCATGAACGAAGGACAGAAAATCCGTATCAGACTGAAGTCGTTTGACCACCAGATCCTCGACGCTTCGGCGCAGAAGATCGTCGCTACGGCAAAGAATACCGGTGCTCGCGTATCCGGCCCCATTCCGCTGCCGACCAGAAAGGAAATCGTCACCGTCTTGCGAGCCACGCACAAGTACAAGGATTCCCGTGAACAATTCGAAATCAACACGCATAAGCGTCTGATCGACATTCACGGAAGTAGCAAAAAGACGGTCGATTCACTCATGAGACTTGATCTTCCCGCCGGCGTGGATATTGAGATTAAGCTGTAAATTTTAGAATGATCACCGAGGTGATCCGCTGTAAAATGAGGAGGAAATATGTTAGGACTACTCGGACGCAAGATCGGCATGACCCAGGTCTTTGACGAAAACGGCACACAGGTGCCTGTCACTGTCATCGAAGCGGGACCGGTCGTTGTCACCCAGGTTAAGACCAAAGAGACCGACGGCTATGATGCTGTACAGGTAGCTTTCGGAAAAATCAAAGAAAAAAATGTCAACAAGCCTTTAAAGGGGCACTTCGCTAAGAGCGGTGCACCGCTGGCACGCAGAATGGTAGAATTCCGCGTCGACAACCCACAAGACTACACACCCGGACAAGTCATCTCCGCCGATCTCTTTAAAGATGGTCAGCGTATTGATATCACCGGAACCAGTAAGGGAAAAGGCACACAGGGCCATGTCCGCCGATGGAATCATCTCACCGGACCTATGGCGCATGGTTCCAAATTCCACCGTCGTCCCGGCTCGTTGGGATCTTCTGCCACACCCGGCAGAGTCGCCAAAGGCTATCCCGGACCCGGTCGCATGGGTTATGAAAGAGTTACCGTGCAGAATCTCACAATCGTCCGCGTTGATGCGGAGAGAAATCTGCTTCTTGTCAAAGGCGCGGTTCCCGGCCCCAAAAAAGGCTACCTGCGCATGAAGCCGACCGTAAAGGCTTCGAAGTAGGAAAAGGAGTCATAAATGGCAACAGTAAAGATTTATGATCAGACCGGCGCCGACGTCGGAGAACACGAACTAGTAGAAGAAATTTTTGGCATTGAGCCCAATCAAGCTGTTATGCACGATGCCGTCGTCAACTACCTGGCCAATCAGAGACAGGGAACCTTCGCCGCCAAATCCCGCGGACAAGTGCGCGGTGGTGGTAGAAAACCTTGGCGTCAGAAAGGAACAGGGCGTGCCCGTCAGGGAAGCATCCGCTCTCCACAGTGGAGAGGTGGTGGCGTCGTCTTTGCAAAATCGCCGAGAGACTTCAGCTATTCCCTTCCCAAGAAAGTACGTCGCTTGGCACTTAAGAGTGCATTCAGCGCTAAGGCACAGGAAGACGCCGTCAAATTGATCGACAAGTTTTCTTTTGAAGGACCCCGTACCAAAGAGATGCTCCAAGTGCTAAGTGCACTCGGCCTCGAGGGCAAAACCCTCATCGTCCTCAGCGAAAGAGACGACAATGTCTATCTGAGTGCTCGCAACCTGCCAAAGGTCAAGGTACTCTATCCTCACACCATCAACACCTACGAAATTCTCAACCATGACCGTGTCCTCTTCACCGTGGATGCCATGGCCAAGATCGAGGAGGTCTACAAATAATGTCAGCATACGATGTCATTCTGGCTCCGGTGATTACCGAGAATGCGACCATGCTCGCTGAACAGAGAAAGTACACATTCCGCGTGGACTTCCGAGCCAATAAGTATCAGATCAAAGACGCCGTCGAAGCGATCTTCGGTGTACAGGTCGAAAAAGTCAACACTATGCATGTTCGAGGCAAGCTCAAACGCCAGGGCAAACATGTCGGCTACAGCTCCAAATGGAAAAAAGCCGTCGTCACCCTGAAACCGGAGAGCAAGACCATCGAATTCTTTGAAGGAATATAGGGAGGCATCTCATGGCAGTTAAAAAATTCAGACCCACGTCTCCCGGACTTCGCTCGCGCGTCGTCCCGAGCTTTGAAGAGATTTCGCGCTCTGAGCCCGAAAAAAGCCTCCTCAAACCGCTTAAGAAGACAGCGGGTCGCAATGCCAGCGGTCGCATGACCGTCCGCCACCGTGGCGGTGGCAACAAAAGAAAATACCGTCTGATCGACTTTAAGCGAACAAAGGATAATATCCCGGCAAAAGTCTTCAGTATTGAATACGATCCCAACCGCACCAGCTACATTGCGCTGCTGCACTACGCCGACGGAGCCAAATCCTACATCCTTGCGCCCAATAAGCTCAAGGTAGGGGATACGGTGGAGTCGGGAGAGAACGTCGACATTCAGGTCGGCAATGCCCTTCCCCTGAAGAGCATCCCCTTGGGAACGCACATTCATAATATTGAACTAAAACGCGGTAAAGGCGGACAGCTTGTCCGCTCCGCCGGTGCCTACGCACAGCTGATGGCCAAAGAGGGCAACTATGCCCAAGTCCGCCTTCCCTCCGGAGAAGTGCGAATGGTTCACCTGGAATGCAGGGCAACCATCGGACAAGTTGGCAATCTCGAACACGAAATCACCAACTTCGGTAAAGCCGGTATCAAGCGTCACATGGGTTTCCGTCCGGCCGTACGCGGCTCCGCCATGAACCCGGTGGATCACCCCCACGGGGGTGGAGAAGGCAAAGCGCCCATCGGCATGCCTTCCCCGCAGACTCCTTGGGGCAAACCCACCCTTGGCTATAAGACGCGCAAGAAGAACAAATCTTCCAATAAATATATTGTCAAGCGCCGCTACAAGAAGTAAGGGAGAGAACATTGAGTAGATCCATTAAGAAAGGCCCCTTTGTCCATCAGGGCCTGATGAGAAAAATTGACGAACTGAACAAGAAAAATGACAAGAAAGTCATCAAGACCTGGTCAAGAGACTCTACGATCTTTCCCCAGATGGTCGGTCACACGATTGCCGTCCACGACGGAAGAAAACACATTCCTGTGTATATCGTCGAAGACATGATTGGTCACAAACTGGGTGAATTTGCGCCGACACGCACCTTCCGAGGGCATGCCGGTGACAGGAAGATCCGAAAGAAGTAGGGAGGGAAATATGGAAGTTCGAGCAGTAGCAAAATACGTCCGCGTCCCTGCCACCAAGGTCAAGCCCGTCGCCGACCTGGTCCGCGGCAAGAGCGTGGCAGAAGCACAGGCCATCCTGCGCTTTACCCCCAGAAGAGCCGCCGCCCATTTACTCAAAGTGCTTAACTCCGCCGTCGCCAATGCACAGAACAATCACGATCTCCTCAGTGAAAATCTGTATGTTAAAGAGATCTACGGCCATCAAGGCCCTGTGTTGAAACGATACAAAGCGGGCGCACGTGGCGGGGTCAGCCCCCGTCTTCGCAGGACGTCCCATCTTGGCGTCGTGCTGAGTGAAAGGGAGTAGGAGGAACTATGGGTCAGAAAGTCAGCCCGCATGGGCTTCGCGTCGGAATCATCAAAGACTGGGATTCGAAATGGTATGCAGAGAGCAAAGATATCCCGGCTCTGATCGTGGAAGACAAAAAAATCCGCAACTATGTTACTAAAAACTACTACAACGCCGGCATCAGCCGTGTCTATATCGACCGCACCGGCGATAAAAATGTAGCCATCAACATCTTCACCTCGAAACCCGGCATGATCGTCGGCAAGGGAGGAGAGACCATCAAGCTCATACGCAGAGATCTTCAGAAACTGACGGACAAAAATGTCCACATCGATGTTTCCGAAGTGCAAAGTCCTGATGCTGACGCACTTCTGCTCGCGCAGAGTGTCGCCGAAAGCCTTGAGCGCCGCATTTCTTTCCGCCGCGCACTAAAACAGGCAATCGGCCGCGCCCTTAAAAATGGCGTGGAAGGCGTGAAGATTCAGGTGTCCGGCCGCCTCGGCGGTGCCGATATCGCTCGTACGGAAGGCTACAGCGAAGGCAATGTCCCGCTGTCCACCCTGCGCGCCAATATCGACTATGGCTTAGCAGAAGCCGATACCACCTACGGAAAGCTCGGTGTCAAAGTCTGGCTCTACAAGGGCGAGATCATTGCTAAGCTCAACGAGGGCAAGACACTTGTCCGTCAGGAAGCCAAGAAACGAGCCCCCAGAGGCCAGCGCCCCAGAGGTCGTGCCCCGCAGAGAGGCCGCCGCGGACGTGATGGCAACAGATAAGGAGGACCACCATGTTAATGCCTAAAAGAGAAAGGCGACGCAAAGTAATGCGCGGCCGTATGAAGGGAACAAGCAATCGCGGCAACGCGGTGACGTACGGTCAGTACGGCCTGGTGGCCTTGGAGCCCGCCTGGATTACAGCAAATCAGATTGAGGCTGCCCGAATCGCCATCAATCGTAAGATCAAAAGAGGAGGAAAGGTCTGGATCAAGATCTTCCCTCACAAACCTATCACCCAGAAACCCGCGGAAACCCGCATGGGAGCCGGTAAAGGTTCTCCTGAGTACCACGCAGCTGTCGTGCGTCCGGGCCGCGTCATGTTTGAACTTTCCGCCGTCGGCGAAGACCTAGCGCGTGAAGCCATGCGTCTGGCCGCCAACAAATTGCCGATCAAATGCAAGTTTGTGAAGAAGGGCGAAGAAGGAGGATCCGATGAAGGCTAAAGAGATCCGGGAGATGACTCCCACGGAACTAAATGGTCAGCTGGAAACTCTCAAAGGAGAACTGTTCAATCTTCGCTTTCAGCAGGCCACCGGTCAGCTGGAAAATACCTCGAGAATCAAAGTGGTCAAACGCAACATTGCGCGTGTTAAGACCGTGATGGTAGAAAAAGAGACGAAGGCGTAGGGGGAAATCAATGGAACGAAAACAGAGAAAAGTCCGCGTCGGGACCGTCGTCTCGGATAAAATGGACAAGACCGTGCTCGTGAAGTTTGAGAAGTATCACTCTCACCCCTTCTACAGCAAAAAGGTCAAAGTGACACAAAAGTATCTGGCTCATGACGAAGAGAATGCCTGTGGCATCGGCGACAAAGTTCGCATCATGGAGACCAGACCACTATCAAGAAGAAAAAACTGGCGGGTCGTGGAGATCCTGGAAAAGGCCAAGTAGGAGGTTTCCGTGTTACAACAGGAATCGAGAATGCTCGTCGCTGATAACTCTGGAGCCAGAGAACTACTGGTCATCCGGGTGCTCGGCGGCAGCGGGAAACGCTATGCGAAGATAGGTGACATCTGTGTATGCACCGTCAAGCAGGCAATGCCCGGTGGAGTCGTCAAAAAAGGCGATGTCGTCAAAGCCGTCGTTGTCCGCACAAAGCAGGGCATTCACCGCAAAGACGGTGTCTTTGTCCGCTTTGATGACAATGCCGGTGTCATAATCAAAGAAGATCTCAACCCCGTGGGAACGCGTATTTTCGGACCCGTAGCCAGAGAGCTCCGAGCGAAGAAATTTACAAAAATTCTTTCCCTCGCTCCGGAAGTACTGTAGGAGGCACCACGTGAAAATTCGAAAAGGTGATAACGTGATCGTCATCGCCGGAAAAGACAAAGGCAAGAAGGGGGAAGTGCTCGCTGTATTCCCCAAAGAAAATCGTCTGATCGTCTCCGGTGTCAACATGGTCACAAAACATCAGAAACCGAGCATGAAGAATCAGACCGGCGGGATCGTCCGCCGTGAAGCTCCGCTCCATATATCCAACGTCATGTACCTGGAAAAGGGTCAGCAAAAAGGCACCCGTATCCGCTATAAGGTCCTTGAAGATGGAAGAAAGGTCCGCGTTGCCAAGGCAACCGGCGAGACCATCGATTAGGAGGATCCATGCCAAGACTAAAAGATTATTACGACAGCGATGTGAAAACCGCTCTGGCAGAGCGCTTTGCATACAAGAGTGTGATGGAAGTTCCCAAACTCAACAAGATTGTCATCAATATGGGAATCGGAGAAGCCAAGGAAAACCCGAAGTATCTCGAAAATGCCATCAACGAACTGCGCGCCATCACCGGTCAACAGCCGGTTGTCGTCAAAGCTCGAAAGAGCGTGGCCAACTTCAAGGTCCGACAGGGGATGAACGTTGGACTGATGGTGACACTGCGCGGAAAGCGTATGTATGAATTCCTCGATCGTCTCGTCAGTGTGGCACTGCCGCGTGTGCGTGACTTCCGAGGTCTCAACCCGAACTCCTTTGATGGTCGCGGTAACTACACCATGGGCATCCGTGAGCAGCTGGTATTCCCCGAAATTCGCTACGATGACGTCGAAGCTGTCCGCGGAATGGACATCACCATCGTCACCACTGCCCAGACCGACGAAGAAGCACGTGAGCTCCTTACGCTCATGGGGCTGCCCTACAGAAAATAGGAGGAACGAGTGGCAAAGACATCTCTGAAGATAAAACAAGCCAGAAAACCGAAATATACCACGAGAGCTTACACACGATGCAACCTCTGCGGACGCCCCCGTGCAGTTCTTCGCAAGTTTGGGGTATGCCGCGTATGCTTCCGTGAGTTGGCCTACAAAGGGGAAATCCCCGGCGTGAAAAAGGCAAGCTGGTAGGAAAGGAGAACTTTATGACAACAGATCCTATCGCTGATATGCTCACTCGTATTCGCAATGCGAACAAAGAGCGCCATGAAAGCGTCATGATCCCCGCTTCCAATATGAAAGTCAGCATGGCCAAAATCATGCTGGAAGAAGGCTTCATTAAGAACTATGAAGTCCAGGAAGACAACAAGCAGAATATGATTAAAATGACTCTCAAGTATGGCAAAGAAAATGAGAGAGTCATCAAAGGACTCAAACGCATCTCGAAACCGGGACTGCGTATCTATGCAAAGAACACCGAAATCCCGAATGTGCTCGGCGGTCTGGGCGTTGCCCTGATCTCGACATCCAAGGGAATCGTCACCGACAAAGAAGCCCGCGCCCAGGGTGTGGGTGGTGAGGTCATCTGCTACATCTGGTAAGGAGGAAACATGTCCCGTATTGGTAGATTGCCTGTCCAGATCCCCGATGGCGTCACGGTCGACATCAAGGAAGGTGTCATCACCGTCAAAGGTCCGAAAGGAACCCTGGCACAGGAAGTAGATAGCGCGATGCAGCTCGAAGTAAAAGAAAACGAGCTCCTGATTTCTCGCCCGAACGATCTGAAACGCAACAGAAGCCTTCATGGCCTCTACCGCTCGTTGATTCAGAACATGGTCACCGGTGTTACCGAAGGCTATGAGAAGAAACTGCAGATTGTCGGGGTTGGATACCGCGCCACAAAAGAAGGAAAGAAACTCAATCTCCAACTCGGCTTCTCTCATCCTGTGATGATGGAAGACCCGGATGGAATCACTGTTGAGGTGCCCTCTCAGACTGAGATCGTTGTCAAGGGCATTGACAAACAACAAGTTGGAAACTACGCCGCCAAGATCCGCGCATGGAGAGAGCCTGAACCTTACAAAGGAAAAGGCATCCGCTACGCCGGTGAAAAGGTCCGACGCAAAGAAGGAAAGGCCGGTAAGTAGGAGGAATTATGGTTAAGCCTGTAAATAGAAATGATGCCAGACTCCGCCGTCACAAGCGAGTACGGCACAAGATCTCCGGATCGGCCGAGCGCCCCAGACTCTGTGTCTTTCGCAGCAACAAGAACATCTATGCTCAGATCATCGATGATGTTGCCGGAGTGACCCTGGCCAGCGCCTCCAGTCTTGAACTGGAAGAAGGCGCCACTAAAGATGCCGCCAAAGCCGTCGGTGAATTGATCGCCGTCAAGGCGCTGGAAAAAGGTGTCAAAGAAGTGGTCTTCGACCGCGGCGGATATCTGTACCACGGCAGAGTCAAAGAACTGGCCGAAGCTGCCCGCTCCGGCGGACTGCAGTTTTAGGAGGATCCATGCGAGAAAAACGTTATGAAGCACCCCGTCAGGAATATGAAGAACAGGTCGTGCATATCAACCGCGTCACCAAGGTCGTAAAGGGCGGAAGAAACTTCCGCTTTACTGCGATCGTCGTCGTGGGCGATGGCAAAGGCCGTGTCGGAGTCGGGACGGGGAAAGCTCTTGAGGTACCGGCGGCCATTCGAAAAGCCGTGGCGGACGCCAGAAAGAATCTCGTGCGTGTCCCCATCCGAGGAACCACCGTTCCCCATGCTATCCAGGGAAGAAGCGGTGCCGGTAGAGTGCTGATCATGCCCGCCCCGGAAGGAACCGGTATTATTGCCGGTGGACCTATCCGTGCCATCCTGCAGCTTGCAGGATATCAGGATGTCCGCGCCAAATGTCTCGGGAGTACCAATCCCAAGAACATGGTGGATGCCACACTGAAAGGACTGCTGGATATGCAGACCATGAGGGAAGTCTCCCGTCTGCGTGGCCGCACACCGGCTCAGATCCTGGGAAAGGAGCCTGCAGTTGAAGAAAATTAAGATTCAGCTCGTCCACTCCCTCATCGGTGTCAAACCTGTCCACCGCAAAAATGCGGAATCACTTGGTCTGAAAAAACTAGGACAGATCGTTGAGCGCAACGACATTCCCGAGATCCGTGGAATGATCCGCCGCGCTGATCACCTCGTCAAAGTGATTGAGGAGGAATAGGATGAAGCTACATGAGTTAAAGCGCCAGGAAGGCGCAAAGACAAAAGGCAAGCGCGTCGGACGCGGACAAGCCAGTGGGCTTGGTAAAACCGCGGGCCGTGGCCAGGACGGACAAAAATCCCGTTCCGGTGGCGGAGTCCGCATCGGATTTGAAGGCGGTCAGCTGCCGATCTATCGCCGTCTGCCCAAGCGCGGTTTCAGCAATAAGCGCTTTGAGACGGTCTATGCCATCGTCAATCTTGACAGGCTCAACAGCCTGGAAGGTGACGTCATTACACCGGAGCTTCTTCTGGAAAAACGCGTGATCAACCACGTGCACGACGGTGTCAAGATTCTCGGGAATGGAGAGCTCGAACGTCCCGTGACAGTCAGAGCGCATAAATTTTCCAAGAGTGCCTTGGAGAAGATAGAAAAGGCCGGTGGAAAAGCTGAGGTGATCTGATGTTTGATACGCTTAAGAAAGCCTGGAGAATTCCGGACTTAAGACAAAAGATCATATTCACCCTGCTGATGCTGGTGATCTTCCGGCTCGGCGCTAACCTTCCGGTGCCCGGTGTCTCCCAGGAGAAACTCCTGGCGATGGCAGGCGGTGCACGGGAAGGATTTCTGGGCTTTTTCAGCCTGATGAGTGGTGGTGCCTTTGAAAGATTTACGATGTTCGGGCTGGGCATCAGCCCCTACATCACCGCAACCATCGTTATGCAGCTCTTGCAGATTGCGATTCCTTCACTGGAAGCACTCTCGAAGGAAGGGGAAGCCGGACGCAGAAAGATTGCCCAGTATTCCCGTTACCTTACTGTCGTACTTGCTTTTACGCAGGCTCTTGCTCTCAGCGTCACATGGTTTCGCTCGGCATTCTATGAATTCAACTTCATCAGCGTCGCCGTCGCCGTGCTCTAGCTGACAGCCGGAACAGCCTTCCTGATGTATCTCGGGGAAAAGATCAACGAAAATGGCATCGGAAACGGCATTTCGCTGTTCATCTTTGCAGGTATCGTTGCTCAGCTTCCAATGAGTGCCTACGGAATGCTTCTGCGCGTCTTGGCAGGACAAGTCAATATCTTGAGCCTGCTCGCCTTTCTGGTCGTCGCTGTACTGATTATTGTCGGGGTCATTATGATCCAAGAGGGGAGTCGCAAGATTCCCGTCCAGTACTCCAAACGTGTCGTGGGAAGAAAGATGTACGGAGGTCACTCCTCCAATATCCCACTCAAAGTCAACCAGACCGGCGTGATCCCCGTCATCTTCTCTATGAGTATCCTGATGCTGCCGATTACGATTGCGTCTTTCTTTCCGGGAAGCGGCTACGCCAACTGGATGGATACGTACTTTAAATCGAGCAGCTGGCTCTACAATGTATTTTATGTGCTGCTGATCATCTTCTTCACCTACTTCTACACCTCCGTTACATTCAATCCTTCGGAGATTGCAGAAAACATAAAGAAGAGCGGCGGGTTTATCCCGGGGATTCGACCCGGAAAGCCTACGGAGAACCATATCTCCAGGACACTCAACCGGCTGACGATTGTCGGAGCGATCTTCCTTGCAATTATCGCGAGTATCCCCAACATTGTATTTGCCGTGACTTCCCTGGGTATCCGCTTTGGCGGTACATCCCTTCTGATCCTTGTGGGCGTTGCCCTGGAAACGATGAAGCAGATCGAAGCTCAGATGGTCATGCGCCATTACAAAGGCTTCCTCAGGTGATATCATATGAGAATTGTTTTAATCGGACCCCCTAATGTGGGGAAGGGAACACAAGCGGAGAGATTGATCAAAAAATATGCGATCGATCATATCTCCACCGGAGATTTACTGAGAAAAAACGTTGCCGAAGACACACTTCTCGGTCAACGCGCAAAAGACTATATGGATAAGGGAGAACTGGTCCCGGATGATCTGATCATTGATATGGTCAATGATACCTTGGAGCACATCGACGTGGAACATGGCTTCCTCTTTGATGGCTATCCCAGAAATCCCGTACAAGCCGAAGCTCTCAATGACTTCCTCCTCGAAAAAGGATTGATGCTCGACAAGGTCATCTACCTTTACGCCGATAAGGATCTGCTCATTCGCCGAGCTGTCGGAAGACGCATTTGCCCGGTCTGTCACACTGTCTATAACATCTTCGGTTTCCCGCCTAAGGTAGAAGGCATCTGTGACCGAGACGGCGCCACACTCATCCAGCGGCCCGACGACCGAGAAGAAACCGTGAGAAAACGACTCGAGGTCTTTAAAGAGCAGACGGTGCCCCTGGTTGAATACTATGAAATGGCAGGACTCCTTCTTCGCCTTGATGGCTCAGGAAATCCTGACGAAGTCTTTGATGTCATCGTCAGTGAATTGGGCGAAGGATGATCACTATTAAGAGCCCGGCAGAGATCGCCAGCATGAAAAAAGCAGCAGCGATCCTTGTCAAGACGTACCAAGCTGTCACCCCTTTTATTAAAAGCGGGGTGACAACAGCCAAACTAGATCAAATCATCCGCAGGACGATTGAGCAACACGGTGCCACGGCCTCTTTCCTCGGATACGGAGGATTTCCTGCAGCTAGCTGCATCTCCGTAAACGACACCCTCATCCATGGAATCCCTTCCGAGGAGGAGGTGCTAAAAGAAGGAGATCTGGTCAGCCTCGATATTGGCGTCTATTATGAAGGACTCCATGTCGATGCCGCAAGAAGCTATGGGATCAACCCCTCCGAAGAGGCAATGCACTTGATGCACACAGCCAGAGAGAGTTTCTTCGCCGCCATCCCCTTTTGTAGAGAGGGATACCGGATAGGAGATATCTCCCACGCAGTGGAAACAAGGGTGCGCAGAGACAACTACGGAGTGGTGGAGGGATTCACCGGCCACGGGGTCGGTAGAGCTCTCCACGAAGGCCCGGCCATCCCCAATTACGGGAGTCCCGGTAAGGGGGCTCGGCTGCGAGCCGGCATGACGCTGGCGATTGAGCCGATGATCACCCAAGGACGAGCCGATGTCCACGTCCTCGATGACGGATGGACAGTCAAGACCGTCGACGGCAAACTGGCCGCTCACTATGAAAACACGGTACTGATTACAGACGGCGAGCCTGTTGTGCTCACCCTGTCAGATGAGGTCAATGATGGATAATACTCAGGGACTTGCGCTCGGAACGGTGCTCATCAGCCGATCCGGCAGAGACAAAGGCAGACGATTTGTACTGATAGAGATCGTCGACCACGAATATCTGCTGTACGCCGATGGCGACCTGCGCCCGGTACAAAAGCCCAAGAAGAAAAAGATTCGCCATGTCGCAGTGACACGCGAAATCCTTGATGATATCCGAGAGGTGCTCCTGCGAGGAGAACTTCCGAAAAATGAGGAGCTCCGCAGAGCCCTTGCTCAAGACCATTAGGAGGACAGAGTTTGGCAAAAGCAAACATTGAAGTCAAGGGAGTCGTAACAGATGCGCTCCCCAACGCCAGGTTTAAAGTGAAACTGGAAAACGGCCATACGATATTGGCGCATCTTTCCGGGAAACTTCGCCTGAACTACATCCGGATCATGCCCGGAGATAACGTGACCATTGAACTCTCGCCCTACGACCTGACGAAAGGTCGCATCACCTGGCGAGGGAAAGGTTAAGAGATGAAAGTAAGACCGTCAGTAAAACCGATTTGCGAAAAATGCAAAGTGATTAAACGCAAGGGGCGTGTCATGGTTATCTGTGAGAACCCCCGCCACAAACAGCGTCAAGGCTAAGCCTAGAGAGGAAAAGTATTTATGGCGAGAATTGCTGGTGTAGATTTGCCCCGTGATAAGCGTGTGGAAATTGCTCTCACCTATATCTACGGGATCGGATTGACCACTTCGAAGAGAATCCTCGCGGATTCAGAGGTTTCCCCGGACACCCGTATCAAAGACCTCACCGAAGACGAGATCAGCAAACTGCGCAGGATCATTGAAAGTGATCTCAGCGTAGAAGGAGACCTCCGCCGTGAAGTCTCCATGAACATCAAACGCCTCCAGGAAATCGGATGCCAGAGAGGGATCCGTCACCGACGAGGACTGCCCGTCCGCGGACAGAGAACGAAGACGAACGCACGCACACGCAAAGGTCCTAAGAAGACCATGGCGAAGAAGAAGAAGTAGGAGGAACAATGGCGCTTAAGAAATCGCCTGGTAAAGCCAAAGGCAGACCCGTTCGCAGAAAGCGACGTGAACGTAAAAATATCGAGCGTGGACAGGCTCATATTCAGTCCACCTTCAACAACACCATTGTCACCCTGACCGATCTTTCTGGTAATGCGCTCTCTTGGTCATCCGCCGGAAGTCTGGGCTTTAAGGGAAGCAAAAAATCCACCCCCTTTGCTGCACAGATGGCAGCCGAGACAGCTGCCAAAGCAGCTATGGAACATGGGCTGCGCTCCGTGCAGGTATATGTAAAGGGACCCGGAAGCGGCAGGGAAGCGGCCATCCGCGCGCTGCAGGCTACAGGGCTGGATATCTATAGTATTACAGACGTCACACCCATTCCGCACAATGGATGCCGTCCCCCCAAACGAAGAAGAGTATAGGAGATAAAATGGCAAGATATACAGGACCTTCCTGCCGATTGTGCCGACGAGAAGGCATTAAGCTGTTCCTCAAAGGAGACCGCTGCTACTCTGACAAATGCGCCATGAACCGCAGAAACAAATTCCCCGGTCAGCATGGTGAAGGTCGTCGTGGCAAAGTTTCCAACTACGGAATCCAGCTTCGCGAAAAACAAAAAGTCAAGCGTTTTTACGGACTTCAAGAAAAACAGTTTAAAGATACTTTCCGTCGGGCTGCCCGTCAGGAAGGTATTGCAGGTGAAAACCTGCTTCAGGCTCTCGAGATGCGCCTAGACAATACTGTCTTCCGCCTCGGTCTGGCCAATTCCAGAAAAGAAGCCAGACAGCTTGTCAACCATGGGCACTTCCGCCTCAATGGCAAGAGAGCCGATATTGCGTCGATCAAGATCAAGGAAGGAGATGTCATCTCCGTTAAAGAAACCTCCCGCAAAAGCGAGAAGTTTAAGGCCCTCCAGGAAAAAGCACAGAATGCACCTGCATGGCTGGAGATAGATCGGAAGAGCGTCGTGTAGGGAAAGAGTGTAGATCTCGGTGGTCG
>CALFKA010000211.1 GCA_937880545.1 uncultured Clostridia bacterium
TCTTCCGATCTCAATGATACTTGCAATCATCGCTTTTATCGTGACCAGCCCGAGGTAGGGAAAAACGGCATATTTAATACCGTAGAAAATGCCGGCTACTCCGCTTAAGATACCGCTGATGCCAAAGATGATGATGGCTACCATGTCATTGTTGATGCCCATGATGCCCGCTGTAACCAGGTCCAGAGCGCTTGCCCGGATGCCAAGCCCCATCTTAGTGCGGTAGAGAAAGAGCCAGAGTAAAATCAACATGACAAACGAAAATACAGCAGCAAATAAATCCATCATTCCGATCTTGATGCCACCGATCGACATAGTCTCTGCCGTAATCTGCGGGAAGTTTCGGAAGTGTCCTCCAAATTGGAGATTAATAATATTGATGATACTCATGTTTGCACCCATGGCGGAGATCATCATAAAGAGACGAGGTGCTCCACGCATGCGGAGCGGGCGATACGCCATCCTCTCAACAAAGTTGGAGACCAACATAGTAACCAAAATGGCAAAGAGCAGTGCCAAAGGGATGGGAAGATTGAAGTCACTGATGGCATAGAATGCACCGAATGCACCCACCACCATGAAGGCATCAAACGCCCAGTTCGTGAAGCTGAACACACTGTAGACCAGCGCATATCCCACCGCCAGAAGCGCATACACAGCCCCTATGGAGATACCGCTGACAAGTTGCTGCAAGAAAAGAGTCAAGTTTTCCTCCTTGAGATCACAGAAATGGCAAGAGGAGAAGGGCCCCTACGGGTCCTTCTCCCTCTAAATACTAATTAGTTTTCCGGCTGGAACATCTTCAGCTGATGCCATTTGCTGTCTTTGATCTCGATGATCAGAACCGGTTTGTTGTGAGGATTGTGCGTATCCGGCTCCATGGTCACTTTGCTCGTAAACAGCTGTACATCTTTCATTCCTTCAATGGCGTCGCGGATGCCCTGAGAGGTGATTTCCTTGTTGGCTTCCAGGGATTTCTCTGCGCCGTAGAGGATCATTTCCAGTGCGTCAAGAGCGTAGTAGGCGTAGACATTGGGCTTGAGGCCATTTCTCTCTTCAAACGCTTTGTTATAATCGGCAAATTCCGGCTGTTCGCTGGAGACGCCACTCGTGAGGACAGATCCTTCGAGCTCAGCTCCCGCCATGTCGAGCAGCTCGTCCGCTACCCATCCATCAACACCCAGGTAGATGACATCCATGTTCAGTGCTGCGCCCTGTTTCGAAATGAGCGCAATGTCACGATACGTGGCTGTAGGAACGAGGATAGCTTCCGCTTCTGTCTGATCGATCTTTGACAGCTGCGCACGGAATTCCTGATCGTTGGCTTGATAGCCTTCTTCCGCTACGACAACACCGCCCAATTCTTCAAAGTGGTCTTTGAAGTATTTCTGGATGCCTACGGAGTAGGCTCCGGAGATATCGGTCAGGGAAGCAACTTTGCGAAGTCCCATGTCTACATAGGCGTAGTCAGCCAAAGCATAACCCTGATAGGGGTCGATGAAGCAGGTACGGAACATGAATGGATACACATTGCCGCTTTCGTCCACGGTGACCGTGACGTTGGAAGCCGTAGTAGCGATGACGGGGATCTTACTGTCATTGGCGATCTGCGCAATAGGAACGGCTGCGCCTGTCCACTCGGGACCGATCATGGCATGGACTTTGTCTTGCTCGAGCAGACGCTTGGCGGCTGCAACAGCATCGGGGATTTCAGAACGAGAGTCGTAAGTAATGAGTTTCAGAGTGTATCCGCCGAGACCGCCGGCATCATTAATCTCTTTCACCCTCTCTTCCAGAGCAATCTTTGCCGCCTGGCCGATGTAGGAGTCGGGACCGGTCAATTGTGTATTGAAACCGATCTTCAGTACCTTTTCGGAGGAACAGCCGCTGATAAAGACTGCGACCAGAAGAACAACCAACAGAGCACGAAACAGTTTTTTCATTTTTACTCCTTTTCATTTTGACGAAATTCGCAAAAAACTAAGGTTGTGAGTATGTACTTCTTTGCCTGAGTAATGGTTTTCAGATTGAAAGTGAAACATCGTAAGGAGCATTTTCTTAGTTAGTGACATAATATCACATTTCTATATCTTGTAACAGATATTGACCTATTTCAGACTATGTTTCCGTTTCATCTGATCCCCAGATTATTTCACCCCCATTCCATCTAGTTTGTCGCCTTCCTCTGGCTGTCTATCGCAATCAAATGACCACGGAAAAGACAATTGATTACCATATCTATATATCGAGGCAATTTATTCATTGTTAAGGAAGTACTTCTATCGATGATATCAACTTGAAATTCCATCAGAAAACATCCACTGACATCTGATATTGGCGAGAAGTGCTATATCAGATTCTCCACACATGAAATAACCCTCCCATATTTACCATAGCAATATCTTTGCCATATGCTAAATGTCGGGATTTCAAGGATTCAGGCTGTACTCTTCCAGGTTATGACAATTATCTGTCCATCAAAGGTCTATGAGTGCTAGTTATTTGTCCTTTGAAGCTTGTGTGATGCTGACTGGCGGTGATGAGGAAGCGGCTTTTCCTCTTTTTGATCCAGCACAAAGAAAATCCAGTTCGATTTCTAGTAGATATTCATGAGCGTCTAGTTTGTTTTTAGCCGATCGAGCCAACAAAAATGATGCGGATTAAAAAAATATATTGACGAAATAAATAAATTCCTGTTTTTTTCTGGCATGTGTCATGTTTCGTGTTCAGATCGTTAAAAAGCGACTGGGTGTACCTCTCGTTCTACTCTCTACATGCCCCCTTTTGCCCCTCAAACAGTTTAATTTAGTATCCTGAGCAGTCGGCGCCAATATTTCGTCCTGATACGTCCACTCTGCATGGAAATTCAATGTTTTCTCACTCAACTTTTGGCTTATTTTTTGCTACCTGATGAAGAGAACAAGAAAGGAGGGAGTCTATGAACGTAGCCGTACTTGGCTCAGGAAACGGCGGTTGTGCCATCGCATTTGAATGGGCATTAAAGGGGCATCAAGTCTCACTGTTTGATTTTGAACAATTTCCAAAAATGATAGGAGGAATCCAAAGAAAGGGGGGCTTAACTTGTAAAGGCGAACTCGAAGGGACAGTTTCCTTCCATTATGTTGGCCATGACCTGGAAAAAACACTTGAAAGGGCAGAGCTGATTTTTGTCGTTGGTCCCGCCTATAGTACAGAACCGTTCGCCAAGGCGTGCAAGCCCTATGCAAAGGAAGGGCAGATCTTTGTTGTCTGTCCAAGCTCTTGCTTTGGCAGTGTTGTATTTAAAAATGCACTCGGGTTGTCTTTAGATAGCGAAACGATTGCCGTAGGGGAGTCATCCACACTCCCGTATGCGGTGCGTATCACCGCAGAAGCAGAGATCACCATCTATAACCACTTAAGAGGTGGTTATTATATTGCGGCACTTCCTTCTACACTTAATCAGATCGTATTCGACGCTGTTACTGAGGTCAACAAAGGCTTTGTTCTGGCAGAAAATGTCCTGCAGACGACACTCCAAAACGGCAATCCAACCATCCATCCGGCAGTTTCGCTTTTAAATGTTGCGCGTATTGAGAACCCTGATGACTTTATGTTTTACGAAGAAGGCGTCACTCCAGGTGTTGGCCGACTTATGAAAGCCGTGGATGAAGAGAAAAAAGCTATCGCCGAAGCACTTGGTGTCAAGATCCTTCCCGATCCGATCATCGGCGTGGATCAAGGTTATATGACCATTGCTAACTATGATACCGGCTACAGCACAGCACCCGGATTCAGAGGAATCAAAGCGCAGGACAAGCTTGACTACAGGTACTTTAACGAAGACGTCGGCTATTCGATGGTGTGCCTGATGGATCTGGCGAAACTGGCGGAGGTCGAAGTGCCTGCCATGGAAGCCATTGTGCGACTGGTCTCTATCGTAATGGAAAGAGATTATTTAGCAGAAGGTCAGCGGACACTCGATACGATGGGCCTTGCGGGCAAGAGCAAAGCGGAATTTATGGAACTCCTGCGATAAACGATGGATAACAACTGCAGAGGAAAGGAGAAGCCGGTGAAAACACACCGAGAACTTGCGCTGTTGTGGGCTTCGGAGATAGAAGACACAGTGATTTCTCATCGGAGAGCACTGCATCAGATTCCGGAATTGGGCGAAGAACTTCCCATGACAACCGCCTACATAACAACAGCCCTCGACAATATGAAACTGCCTTATTACCGCACCTCTAACGGAGGGATTGTTGCACAAGTAGACGGAAAAGAGGGGGGCGGGGTCCTTGCCATTCGAGCAGATATGGACGCTCTTCCCATCAAGGAAGAAACCAATCTTCCCTTTCAATCCACTAACGAGAATATGCACGCTTGCGGTCATGATGCACATACCGCCATTCTTTTGGCCACGCTGGCATCCCTCGCCGAGCACCGTACGCAGTGGACAGGAAAAGTCATCGGATTGTTCCAACCGGCGGAAGAAACCTCGGGAGGAGCAGAGAAAATGATACAGGAAGGAGCACTGGATCGGGTGCCTGTGGATGCAGTCATCGGTCTCCACATTGGCTCTATCTTCCCCACAGTGAAAGGCGGCAACATAGGCCTTCGAAGAGGTCCGATGATGGCATCCGTTGATTCTTTCTACGTGGAAATTACAGGAAGAGGCGGCCACGGCGCCCGACCTCATGAGTGCAAAGATCCTATCGTCGCCATGAGCGCAATGATTCTGAGCCTGCAGCAAATTGTCAGCAGAAATATCAGCCCGGTCCACAGCGGAGTCATTTCCGTAGGGACTGCTCACGCCGGAACCATCGTCAATGTCATTCCCGAGAAAGCCAACTTTGCAGCTACGGTGAGAACTCTTGATGAAGAGGATCGAAGACTCATTGAAAATAGAGTTTGCGACGTGATTGCGGGCGTTGCCCGGGCGTATGACGTGAAGACAGCGATTGACTACAAGCACTTTTACCCTTCTCTTCAAAACGATCCGGCGGTGACACAGTTTGTAGAGGAGCAGGCGCGCGAACTCTTTGGAGAGGAGGCGGTTACCCAGATTGAAGAGCCTTCCATGGGAACAGAAGATTTCAGTTACTACACACTGG
>CALFKA010000212.1 GCA_937880545.1 uncultured Clostridia bacterium
CACCCGCAGATGATCCGAAACAGCGAGATGATCGGTCTCCCCCGCTTGCGTCATGAGATTCGCCGTATAGATGCACACGGCATTACTTCGCAAAATGGCTTCCTTGATGCCCGAAACAAGAAGAGCAGGAAGGAGGGATGTATAGAGGCTTCCCGGTCCGACTATAATGATGTCGCTCGTCTCAAGGACGGGGATGACTTCTTTAAATGCCTTGGGTCTGGCAGGATGAAGATTGACGCGGTGGATGGGGCTTTTCTCCTCAAAGGCTGTCTTTGGAATCACTGATTCCCCGAGGACCTCTTTTCCGTTATGTAGCCAGGCGATGAGCCGGATGTCTTCCAGGGTCACCGGATAGACTCGGCCTGTCACATTGAAGATGGTGGCCGCCTGATAGAGCGCATGATCAATGCCTCCGGTTAGTTCCGACAGAGCGGCGATCATGAGATTGCCAAAGGACTGACCGGAGAGGGAGCCTCTGTCAAAGCGATAATTAAACAGTTCGTCGAGCAGGGGATCGGCTTCGCTCATTGCCAGAAGGCAGTTGCGCAGATCTCCCGGGGGGCCCATGCCCAGTTCCTCTCGTAAACGTCCACTCGAGCCGCCGTCATCGACCATGTTGACGATGGCGTGCAGATCTTCTGTCTGCTTTTTCAGGCCTCTCAAGAGGACGGAGAGACCTGTCCCCCCGCCGATGATGCTGATGCGTTTCACAGTTCAAGTTCTCTGTCTGTGCGCAGGACGGTATAACCGAGATCCCGAAAATGCTCTTCCAGGAGCAGTCCGAAGGTGACAGAGCGGTGATGGCCTCCCGTACAGCCAAGGCCAATGATCATGTTGTCACGTCCTGTAGAGCGGAACTGTTCGGCACACAACTCCAGAAGAGACTTCATCCGCTCCAGCATCTCCCGCGACACAGGATCAGCTAATACGTAGTCACGCACCTCTTCATCGAGACCCGTCTTATCTGTGAGTTCCGGTTCATAATAGGGGTTGGGCAGAAAGCGCAGATCGAAGACAAAGTCAGCTTCGCTCATAGAGCCATGCTTAAAGCCGAATGAGGTGATAATAATCTGAAACTTTCGGCTCATGATATCGCCTTCGAGGCGCTGAATCTTTTCTTTCAACTGGTGGGCATTTAAACGCGTCGTATCGATGATGATGTCAGAGGCATCACGGACTTTGGCGAGTGCGATGGTTTCGGCTTCGATCGCCTCTAATGTCTTGCCGTCCTTCTCCTGGGGATGGGTACGGCGGGCTTCCCGAAAACGGTTGAGGATCGTCTGCTTCGACGCCTCAACAAAGATAATCTGAACATCATAGTCTTTTTTTCTGATTTCTTCTACTTTTGTCAGGAGTTCGTCAAAAAACACCCCCAGACGCAGATCCATTACCAGGGCAATTGGTTCATGATCAGGATTGGTGCGCTTAAGAAGAGAGAGGAAGTCATCGAGAAGTGTCGGGGGAAGATTGTCGAGGCAGTAGTAGCCCATATCTTCAAAGGCATCGAGAGCGGTACTCTTTCCTCCTCCCGCCATGCCGGTAATGATCTTGATATTCATGCATCATCCTCCTCGAGATTGGCGACCTGTTCGACAGGTACACCAGCTTCTTGAATGCGCTTAAGTACCCCGGGGATCTCTGCGATCTTGTCGGGGCGGTGGGCATCCGAGCTGGCAATGTAGTTCAGTTTCATATCAGAAAGGGCTCTGAGTTCTTCGACCGTGAGGTGACGGTGGCGTTCATTGATCTCCATCGCCACGCCGTGTCTCTTGGCGGCTCTGGCAATGGCGCGCAGATCCACTGGGCCTTTGTCCCCGGGATGCGTCAGGATGGAGATCTTGTATCTCTCAAGAGCCAGAAGAATCCCCCTGGTATTTTTGCGGCGGGCGGTCTCCTGAAAGATGCCAAAGAATTTGTAGAGAAAGTTAAAGAGATGAGTCGTCAGATCTTCCAGACTCCCCGGAAGACTCCCAAAGTGATACCCCGCCAAGACGATGTCGAAGAGCTCGAACTCTTTGTGTGTCATGTCAAGTGTGCCACTGGAACCGCGGATATTGGCTTCGACACCCAGAAGCAGGCGAATCTGCGGATACTTCTTCTTCAGCGCTTCCATTTCCGCCCGCATCTTCCCGAGTTTTCTTCTCTTTATGCCAAAAAAACCATGGCCGAAACCGTGGTCTGTAATCGCAAATGTCTTAAGCCCCTTCTCGATGGCCACACGGACATTGTCTTCCATCGTCCCCTTGCCATCTGAATAGGTGGTGTGACTGTGGTAATCGGCTCTAAGTTTCATGTGTCGCTCCGATCATGCGCACTTCCGGCTGAAGAAGCACACCGTAGTCGTCAAAGACGCGCTTTTGTACAACGCGGATCAGCGTGCGCACATCAGCGGCGGTGGCTCCGTCGACATTGATGACAAATCCTGAGTGTTTGTCCGACACCATAGCGCCGCGGAAGCGAAGACCTTTGAGTCCGGCTTCTTCGATCAATTTGCCGGCATAGTTGTCCGGGGGGCGCTTAAAGGTGCTTCCCGCACTGGGAAACTCCAGTGGTTGGCGGCTCCATCTTCGGATCGTCAATTCATCGATGCGCTTCCAGATCTTCTCATACTCACCCTCTCGCAGTTCCATCAGCACTTCGAGGATGATCATCTGTTCCGTCTGCGCCCGACTGGTGCGGTAGCCAAAGGCCATCTCATCGCACGAAAGACTATAGATATGACCGTCTGCGTCCATGACGCGCACACGGCGGATAATCTGCGCAAGTTCCCCATCATAGGCACCGGCATTCATAATGACACCGCCACCGAGGGTCCCGGGAATTCCCGAGGCAAACTCCATCCCGGTCAGTGAACGAAGAGCTGTCTTTCTGGCAAGAATCGACAAAGAGACACCACTTTTGGCGCTTACCATATTTCCATCAATGGAGAAGTCACAGAT
>CALFKA010000213.1 GCA_937880545.1 uncultured Clostridia bacterium
CTTTGACATCTTTCCTCTGGGAGAAGATCACGCATTTGTGGAGATGAGCGTGCCTGAACAATGGGTAGGCAAAACCGTAGCAGAACTTGATATCCGCAACCGCTATCATGTCAATGTCATTGCTTATCGCAGAAATCACGACATTCATCCTGTCCTGCAAGCCACACACGTCTTTGAAAAAGATGAACTGGTTCTCCTTCTAGGAGAAAAGGAGCGGACTGAATCCCTGATCAAACTCAAATAAAAGAACGGACGCCGCTACAAAAAACCGTAGCGGCGTCTTCATAAACAAATGCTGAGTTAGTAAGCAGTCCATCCTCCGTCGACAGGAATCGCAGCACCACTCAAGAGACTGGCTTCCTCGCTGGCGACAAAGAGGATCACGGTAGCTAGTTGTTCTGACTGACCCATGATCACGCGATCACCCATGCCAGCATAGACCTTTGCCACATCGCCTTGGTTGATATTCTTCATGAACTCACCGGCGCCGACTTCTGTCTCTACTCCACCGGGGCAGACGACATTGCAGCGGATACCTTCTTTGTTGTACATATAGGCAGTGTTTTTTGTCATCCCCACCACAGCGTGTTTACTGGCCGTGTAGATAGCTCCGGCGCGTGCTCCTTCGAGCCCTGCCACCGATGCCACATTGACGATCACGCCACCACCGTGCTCTAAGAAGTGATTGACAGCCATCTTCATCGTCATCATAGGTGCGTGGACATTGACGGCGAAGACACGCTCATACATCTCTTCGGTGATATTGGCGATTCCGCTCATGTCATCCATGATTCCTGCATTATTGACAAGGACATCTAATCGGGGAAATGTCCTGAATGCTTCTTCCATCATCTTTCGGGGACCATCTTTCTCCATCAGATCTGCCTGTAGAGGAAGAATCTTTCCTTCTAAGCCTTCCGCCTCAGCAGCAAGCTCTTCCAGTCGCTCCAGACGTCTGGCGGCCGCAATGACAGTGGCACCCGCTCTTGCAAAATGCAGCGCTGTCTCTCTTCCGATGCCGGAACTGGCTCCCGTAATGAGAACATTTTTTCCTTTGAAAGTCATAGTACACCTCCTTTATTATTGTGTGTATGGAATAC
>CALFKA010000214.1 GCA_937880545.1 uncultured Clostridia bacterium
CTTTCGAAGGCTTGATAAGTCCCATGGCTGAAGGGGATGATCGATGAAGCAGGCAAAATGCGAGGATCAAAGATAGCGCGGCAATCACATTCGCAATGATCTCATAGCTGTAAATGTTAATCCCATCGAGGGGATTTTCCACCAAATTGTCGAAGACCAGAGGAAGTAATATTTCGGTAAATCCGCTGACAACAAAGAAAAATGCCAGAAGTAAAAACACTCGAAGAGCAACCAATAATATTTGCTTCACTCTGGATGAATTTATAGAAGACATGATATATCCTTTCCATTGACTTTCCTTTTATCCTACACCACGTCCCTCCTAAATTCACTCCTTCTTAACAATTCTTAAGGTAAAGGGCGTCAAAAAAGCTTAATAGTAGATTGATGCAAATAGAGACCTACTGTGTTGCATAACCGGATGCCCAGTGTGTTTGCACCCTCCCTACTCCACAAGCCATCTCCTGCTTCACCCACAGGTGTGCGGTGAATGAATCAACTATATGAAGAGTGGGAACGAGCTGCTCAAAAGAAGCCGACCACACCTTTTAGGAGTGAATCTCCCAGACAAAGCGTACGGTATCTGTTACATGAAGATCTTCCGGAGTCATCTCCATCTCATTTATATGACCCAGTGACTCTTCTGCGATCCGATAGTCTGTCTTCGAATAGTAGGCTACCTCACGCCAGTCATAATCGACTCTTTGTAATTCCCCCAAAGTGACGCCGGAGGCATCCGCCAAGATGGTTGCTTTCTCCAGAGCATCCTTCGAAGCGCGTGCCAGCAGTTCTTTTGCCATCCCTTCCTGATCAGCGATCGTGAAGCGCACCTGCAACCGTGGATTCACCTTCGTCCTTGACACAGTGTCCAGAATTCTCCCCAATAGAGACGTATCCATTGGCTGGCGCAGTGTCAGCCGGTGTTCACAGAGATAGCCGACGAAGCGCTGGAGGTATCTGCCTGCTTCGTCCTGGTAGCTCTCGTACTCGGTATCTATAGAGAAGTTGGATGTCTTGAGACTTCCTGGTACGAGTCCTTCTTTTTCAAGTGCCTCTTCCAGTTTGGAAATTGCGTTTTCTGCCTGATCCATCGTCTGTGCGTACTCTTTTCCGCGAGACAATAGGGTGAGGTTGATCTCCATCTGATCCGGAGCTTTTTTAATCTGTCCGGTTCCCTTGACGGTCAGTATTCTCTGCATATTTTTTCCTTTCTTGATATATGTGTTTTCATCTGTTTCTTTAAAATGCTGAACTTCTTTTGCACTTGTCATTCGGGCTCAATATACCCATTTGGATAATATGTACCTGCTCTTCCGACAGGAACCTTTGCCATAATTAAACGAGAACTCTCGCATCAATATCCTACCTCTTTTTTGTCGCCTGTGCTATTCTTACAGAAAGATAAGGAGAACCTATGCACATTCAAGAACTCCTCAAAGATCTAAGTATTCTCTCCTCTACCGGTCCGATGGACTTAGAGATTCAGGGTCTTTGTATTGACTCAAGAAAAATTCAGCCGGGAGACGCTTTCATCTGCATGAAGGGAGGCGTGTTTGATTCTCATTCTGTTGCACTTCCTCTCTATCAGCAGGGAGTGCGTGTCTTCTTCTGCGAAAGAGAAGTACCTCTTCCCAAAGATGCAGCAGTGATCGTCCTACCCGAGATGAGGACTTCGATGAGTCTTCTTGCACAAAACTTCTTTGAGCATCCCGCCAAGGGTATGACGCTGATCGGGATCACCGGAAGCAAAGGCAAGACGACCGTCGCCCACATGATCTATGCCCTTCTTGAAGGGATGGGAAAAACTCCGGGGATCATCGGGACGAATGGCGCTTGGACAGGAGAGCATTCCTTTCCCATCAGCTATACGACACCTGACCCGATCGAGCTCTACCGAGCCATTCGGGGTATGCGCGACAAGGGATGTGACTCGCTGGTCATGGAGGTCTCCTCTTTCGGCATGAAATACGACCGCGTCTCAGCGCTTCGCTTTGATGTAGGACTTTTTCTCAATATTGAAGAGGGAGATCATGTAGGGCCTCTTGAACATGTAGATTTTGAGGAATACTTTTCCTGCAAAAAGTCGTTCCTTTCACTGTGCGACAAGACTCTCATATGGTCGGGTGAACCGAAGCTATGCGAACTTCAAGAAGGACTCCAAGCCACTTATACCTATGGTCGTGAACTCTTCGCTGACTACCGCCTTTTGCAGACAAATCCTGTCGAGCTAGGCGATGAACCGGGCATGGGTTTCACAGTAGAAGGAAAATTGAACGGGGAATTCAAAGTACATTCCTTGGGTGAAGTCGGCTCACTCAACGCCCTTGCTTCCCTGGCTGCGATAGATCTTCTCGGATGGGACGCCAAAAAGGCAGCACCGGCTTTAGAGAAATTGCACATTACGGGACGTATGGAGTGGATCTATCGATCGGACGACTTCGGAGTCCTCATCGACTTTGCCCACAACGGACTAAGCGCCCGCACACTCCTGCGGTCTCTGCGGCAATATAAACCCAAACGCCTAGTCTGTCTGTTTGGTGTCAACGGCAACCGTGACATCAACCGCCGGGAAGGGATGGGAAAAGCTGCCGGACAATATGCTGACTTTAGCATTATCACGGAGGGGCATACCAGAAATGAAACCTTTGAAAACATACTCACCGGTATTCTCAAGGGGATGAGCCAGACACACGGACGATACGTCATCATTCCGGAAAGAAAAAACGCCCTGGAATGGGCGCTTGAACAGCGAGAGCCGGGAGATATCCTGGCGATTCTGGGATTAGGGCATGAGGAGCACCTGGAAAAAGAAGGTCGTCGAATCCCTCACAGCGATCGTCAACTGGTGCTTAACTACCTAGAGAAAGCGGAACCATCCAAAGACTTCTGAGTACTCGACAGGAAGATCGAGATACTCTTCGATGCCACTGTGGCGTTTTGAGACACAGACTCCCTCGATGTGTACACCATCTGCTTCTCTCTGCTTCCTATGTATCTGAATATAATCCGCCAAAAGTTTGAGCATCGGCACATCGTACATGTCGGTGCCATTTCTTTTTCGGGTGATCTCCAGAATACCCATCGAAGATAGAGAGACATGTGTGATGCGAGAGTCCCTATCTCTCAGATCAAAAGGCTCTTTCTGTTCCCCATGGCCGATCAGGTCAACGAGCACCAGTCCCCCTACATTCATGCGTAGGAGCAGCTCGGAGATAAACCTCACCG
>CALFKA010000215.1 GCA_937880545.1 uncultured Clostridia bacterium
ATTGCTCCTAACTGACTCGAAAACTCAATAATGTTTTCTATGCTATAATTTACTTCAGTAACTACCTGTAATCGAAAGGAGTCATGAATGAAAGTTTTCCCCATCGCTGAAGGGATTCAGATGGTCAGTGTTAATGCTACGGGGTTCTTGTTTGAAGGGATGTGGGATCTCCCTTATGGAGTATCTATCAACAGCTATGTTGTAGGTAAAGAAGAAGTTGCATTAATTGATGGTATCTGCGGATGGGATCATACAAAGGAAGGGCTGGATACTTTCCTCAAAGAAGCTGGAATCAAACTTGAAGATATCAAGCATGTTGTGCTCAATCACATGGAACCAGATCATACGGAGTGGATTAGCGCATTTCTGGAACTTTATACAGACTTTGACTTTTACTGCAGTAAACCCGCTTCTCTCTTGTTAGAGCACTTCTTTGGAAAAGATGACCGCATCAAAGTGGTTGCCGATGGAGATACCCTGGAGCTCGCAAGTGGTCACAAACTGACCTTCGTCAGCGCTCCTGGCGTGCATTGGCCGGATACGATGATGACGTTTGAAGAGACGACAAAGACACTCTTTACCTGTGATAACTTCGGTTCCTTCGGCTCTTTAGAGAGCCTGACAGATGAAGGGTGTGAGGAAAAGGATCTTGAGTTCTTAGAGACACAACAGCAGAGATACTATTCCAATGTCTTAGCCTCTTTCTCCACTCAGGTCGGAAGAGGAGTACAAAAAACAAGAGAGCTAAATCCTGCCATTATCGCCCCGGGTCACGGTCTTGCCTGGAAGAAAGATGTCAATCGCATCATGGACGACTATGACAGGTATGTCCAGTACTCTAAAGGAATCGCCAAAGAAGAAGTGCTTGTCCTTTGGGGCAGCATGTATGGCATGAGTGGAAAGATGGTTCAATATATTGAGGAGATTCTTGAGAGAGAAGGAATGACTCACAAAGCGATTCCTGTCAATACAACGGACCTAGGTACAATTATTCAACACGCCTGGAGTGCTACAGGCATCATCGTGGTTGCCCCCACCTATGAGTTCAATCTTTTCCCGCCGATGTCCTATACTGTTGAGGAGATGGGAACCAAGAGAGTGCAAGGCAGAGTAGGATTCTACACCGGCAGCTTTGGCTGGAGTGGTGGTGGCAAGAAACACTTTGCAGAGATTATTGAGAGAAAGAAGATGAACTGGGATCTCGTAGAAGGCTATGAGTTCAAAGGCACCCCTAAAGAAGAAGATAAGAGGGTCGTTGAAGAGAAGGTTCTGGAAGTGATTAAGAAAGTCAGAACTTGCATCGCAGAACAATAGCGGGAATCGAGAGTAGGTACAGATGATGGAGATGTTCAAATTGGACCGGGGAGATATCCAGTTACAGGCTTATCTCTTTCAGAGTCCAAATGAGAAGGCTGTGCTGCAGATTACTCATGGGGCAGCAGAGCACGCTAGACGGTATACTGAGTTTGCCCAGTGGATGGCAGATCACGGAATTACCGTGTATACAATGGACAATAGAGGACATGGCCTCTCCCAGAAAGAGGGAGAGGAGCATGTCATCATCCCTGTTCAAGATGGAGACAAGCTCCCGGAAGATGTCATTGCCCTCGGCGAATATATCAAAGAGCGCCATGAAGGTAAACTTTTTCTTCTGGGACACAGCATGGGGAGCTTCATCAACAGAGCAGTAGCCACAAAAACCGATCTCTATGATGCCTTCTTCTTTGTAGGCTCCGGACTTCAGCCGAACAACCTGATAAAGATGGCCCGAAATCTAGTGAAGGTCATGATTAAGGCGAGAGGGAGTGATGTGCCAAGCAATACCCTAGACGAGTTGACGTTCAACTCCTTCAAGAAAGAGCTCATGAAGAAAGGGATCACTCAGTCTCCTGAAGAGTGGTTAACCAGTGATCCTCAGAAACTATTGGACATCCTCTCTGATCCCTATATGACAAACCAACGTTTTACACTGGGTGCCTACAATGCTCTTTACAGCGTAGTAGCAGAAGCGCATGACACAAAGGCTATGAAGAATATCCGAGAGGATGCTCCAATTTACTTCTTAAGTGGGGAGAATGATCCTGTGGGCAGGTTTGGCTCAAAGGTAAGAGAGCTCGCCAAGCTGTACCGTAGACACAGTAAAAGCAAGGTCTATGTAGATATCTATCCTGATATGAATCATGAGATCCTCAATGAAGAAGAAAGAGAAGAAGTATATAAGGACATCCTAGGGATTATCCTTCGTGAACTCGTCTGGATGTAATATATAGAAAGAACCTAAAAAGGGAAGGAGCAAAGCAAAGCTCCTTCTTTTTGTAATTGAATGAATCGAAACTGCTTAGAAAGCGAAGTCTAAAAAATGTATAATACCTGTACTGACAAGATAGGTGATGATAGAGGCAGTAGCAGTTCCCAAAATAATACTGACTATACCCTTACGAGCCGGTATCTGAGCAACAACACCAGCGACAACTCCAGTGTAGATGCCGGTTCCGGGAAGAGGGATAGCTACAAAAAGAAAGAGACCAAAAAGTGCGAGTTTTCGATATTTCCGAAACTTTCGGACAGCTCTCTTTTCGAAATTATCAAC
This sequence comes from uncultured Clostridia bacterium, assembly GCA_937880545.1. Taxonomy (GTDB): domain Bacteria; phylum Bacillota; class Clostridia; order Peptostreptococcales; family Acidaminobacteraceae; genus DUVM01. Next base: position 2,591 of record CALFKA010000215.1, read on the forward strand.
CCAGCGTCCAGCTTTTTTCAGTTTGTTCCTAGAAAACGCAAAAAATGGTCGTACAGTTAAATATAGAATTGGTACCACAGACGCATTGGCAAAGAATGGGATAAGCACAGCCCAAGGCATGGGAATACCTTGGGAGAGAGCATAGGGAATCGCCCCGCGAACCTCGCTGATGGGAGTTATCGAAAGAAGAATCGTAACAAGAAGAGTACGCATTTATTAACCTTTACAAGTCCTCTCATATTTAAAACACATAAATTTATCCTGAAAATCAGACCTACAGATAATTAACAAATTATGTGTTAAGTCTCACTTATTCTATCATTTTTAGGTGGCTTATAGAAATTCTACCTTCGTATGAACGATGGTACACACTTAAGTCGTCGATCAGACTACTGAGATACTTCCTTAGAAGGGTTTGTATCATAGAGATACAATTGATGCGAGTCTTTAAAAGTAGAAATGAGCGACGTTTTCCTATATCCTACTTGTATATCACTACTAATACGTGGTCTACACCTCTTAGTGGACTTGACTAAAGTTCAATATCCCGGATCATAAATCTTTAGATAGTGTGTGATATAATTATTGACACTAGAAAAAAGCTACTAAAAGAGATATTAAGAGAAACTTTCACCTTTGAGATCGGAAGAGCACACGTCTGAACTCC
>CALFKA010000216.1 GCA_937880545.1 uncultured Clostridia bacterium
ACGACGCTCTTCCGATCTATTGGGGATTACGGTTTGTAAAGTTGAGCGTTCTCATGTGTTTTGTAGTTATTGAGTCTTGTCGAATTCTTTTGTGATGAAGAAGAGTTTGATTTCATCTTTAAAGTGATTTCGGAAGGAGAGACGCTTATAGAGGGATGGTGAGTTTCGCAAGTGTGCCTGATTGACGAATAAGTTTGGTGTTACCGGCAATGAAACTGAGAATAATTAACTCATTATTCTACACAAGACGAGGTATCATATCTCGGTTTCTGCTACCTGAGAAGCGGGAGACTCCCTTTTCCACGGCATTCTTAAAGCGCTTTTGGTGGCGTCTTTTGTGGCGCTGGCAAAACTTCTGACGACGAGGACAGCATTTTCGCTCAGGATGGATCCCAATTGTTTCGTGGCTTCCAGAGAAGCGCTTCGACGAATCTGTCTCTTATCAAACTGCACGGTTTCGCTGAGGTAGCGCTGAGCGATGGCTCCTACCCTCAGAGCGAGAAGGGAATTGACGGCGCCTTCGACGACGGAATTGACGATCAGTGTCGTCACGCCTACAGCGCCGGGAATAATGGAGATGACGGTGCCGCCAAGAAGAGATGCCATCAAAGGCTCTATTTGGTCTTCAATGAGGTCCGCATCTTCGATTGTCCTGACGAGAAGAACCACTCCGGCGATCTGACCATACAAGTACGTAATTCGGCGAAGGTCCGGTCTGTTTTCATAAAGAGTGGTGAGGTTGTAGACCAGCTTGATCAGGGCGGCTAGAACAGTAAGACCATCAAGCACTCCGTTTTGCGATACGGCAGTGGTTAAAAATACTGCAGATGCATCGGTTCGCATCATCTCATCGCCTCGCAGCCTAAGAACTTTATAGGCTTTCTCCACAATTTCTTCTTCAGACTCTCCTGAGAAGTCAAACTCCCGACTGTTTAAGTAGCGATTGCGCTTTAGTTGTTCTAATTTGCGGGAGATAAAAGCGGGATACTCTGGGTCACTTTTCGAGTGGGGGAGATCTTCTAATTTAGGAAAGCGAAAGAAGACATATAATGGAAAGAGTAGAAGTGCTAGCAGAACCAGGCTCGCAATTGTAGTAATGACAATCGCAAATGGTACTGATACCGTAGACAGGTTACGGTACAGGCCGATCAGTTGATTGAAGGCGATCACCAGGAAAAAGATCATCAGCCCGAGACTGATCCACAATAGGAACCGTTTCATGGAGCGATTGAGTAACATATGAGCCTCCTTCGGATTGTTCTAATTGTACCCAATGCATGGGAAAACTATATTTCAAGAAGAGTATGAAATGAAAAAAGAGGGCCGGGAAGCCCTCTTGATCTCTGCGAAATACTTTTACTAGTATTATGCGTGTTTATGACGGCCGTTGTCGGCACCGTTTCTGCTTTCGCGTCTCCTTCGAAAGTCGACGATCGTCTTGCTGATAAGCGTAATCACCACAACCTGCACCGGAATAAGGATGGCTACCTGGGTTAAGCGCGAGACCAGTACCGCCATGTAGTTAGCGTTGTAGAGAACGGAAATCCAGAAGGTCTGGAGGAAAAGGCTCAGAACCAGCAAGTTGATACCTACCGCCGCTAGAATATTAGGAAGTGATTGTTTTTTATACAGGAAGAGGCCAAAGACCATCCCTGTTAAAAAGGCTGTAAAGGTAAAGCCGGGGAAGTAGGTGCCGATGGGGAACAAGATAGCTCCCAGGAAATCCGCAATCGCTCCCACGATACCTGCTTTTATTGGTCCGAGAAGGATGGCAGCCACCACCACAGGGGCAAAGGCCAAGCCAATCTTCATGTTCCATACGGAAAAAGACAGAAAACGGGAGAGGACGATCTCCATGGCGATGAGTGCGGACATGAGGACCATATCCTGCACATTGAACAATTTTTTCTTCGTTGAATCTTCTTTTGGGTACATAAAAAACCTCCATTGCAGTCTGCGCCGCAGGGGAGGTTTTGCCTCCAGATGCGGCAGTGGATGCGGATACGGCATCGCAAAGCATAGTGCTTCTTCGTCCGGCGGCAACTTCCCATCCACCGGCACTTGACGCGCCGTTCCTACTCTGCTTTTACAAATGAATGTAAGAACCGGTAGTAACAGATAATACGTTCGATCTGTCTGTGTTCTGAGGAGTCCTCAGATCTGTTCGTCTGTTTCGTCACATAGGTGACGATAGTATTATACCCTCTTTTCAGCCGCTTCGATCACATGTTTGGCGAGTACGGATGTCGTTACCGTGCCAACACCACCGGGAACCGGTGAAATAGCAGAGACGATAGGCTCCGCTTCTGCAAAGTTTACGTCTCCACAGAAGACGCCATTTTCGTCGATGTTGATTCCGACATCGATGACGACCTGACCGGGCGAGAAGTACTCTTTGCCGATGATATTTGCTCTGCCGGCTGCCACAATGAGAATATCTGCTTCTCTCGTGATGCTGGGCATATCGATGGTTTTGGTGTGGCAGACGGTGACGGTGGCATTGCGGCTTGTCAGCATAAGCGCAGCAGGTCGTCCGACCACCAGCGATCTTCCGATGACGACTGCTTTTTTGCCTGTTGTCTCGATGCCGAAGTGATCCAGGATCTCCATGCAGGCGGCAGGCGTACAGGGAGGATAGCCCTGATCCGTGCCTGCGAAGACGCCTGCAAGAGAACCATTGGTGATGCCATCGGCGTCCTTTTCGGGACGGAGGGCATTCCTGATAGCTTCGTCATCGAACTGCTTGGGAAGAGGACGGAAAAGCAGGCAACCATGAATCGAATCGTCCTCGTTAACTTCTGCGATGGTGTCTAGCAAATCCTGTTGTGAGGCATCTTCTGGCAGGAGAAAGTTCTTGATTGCAATACCTAACTTTGTACAGCGGTTGGTCGCTCCTCTTTCATAGGCGATGTCATCGGGACGCTCCCCGACCCGAACGATGGCCAGACAGGGTGTCACACCTTTTTGTGTGAGTGCCTCAGCACGCTGGGCCAACTGTTCATTTAGAACTGCAACAACTTCTTTACCGGAGAGAATTTTTGCCATATATTTCTTACTAAAAAACGTCTTTTAGTATTCCCCCTTTCCTGTAAGTCTTATATCTTACTAGTGATAAACGATTTGTCAGTGAAAGAATTGTCCATGGACTGAGGAACTCCACACACCCAGTGCATGGATCACTCTGTCATGTTCCTGCGCTTCCCAGGAAGGACATTCTTATATAAATGCCCTACCATTGAAAGCGGTTTGTGACCTGTT
>CALFKA010000217.1 GCA_937880545.1 uncultured Clostridia bacterium
GCGACGCTTGTGGGCGCTCCGATGTATGGAGATATCTTCGGAGCCATCCCGATTGCGGAAGCACTTTTGGCAAAAGGTGCACAGCTGGGAACAGTATTATCATTTATGATGGCTGTGACCACCTTATCTCTGCCATCTCTAATTATGCTCCGAAAAGCTATCAAGCCGAAACTGCTGGGATTATTTATCGCCATCTGTATGGCAGGCATTATCATCGTAGGCTATGTCTTCAATTGGCTGGAACCGTTGATCATATAACAAGTACAGATTGATTAGGAGGGAGTTCACATGCGAGAAAAAACAAAACTATACTTACTTACCGGCTTTCTGGGTGCGGGTAAGACAACCTTTCTAACCGGCGTACTCAACGAACTGAGTGATTCAAAGGTGGCCGTAATCATGAATGAGTTCGGCAAGATCGGGATCGACGGAAGGATTATTGAGCGCGAAGGGATGGAGTTATTGGAACTGAATCGAGGGTCGATTTTTTGCTCCTGCCTGCAGTTAAGCTTTGTATCTGCCTTGATAGAAATGGCAGATCGGGAAATGGACTTTGTCTTTGTCGAAAGTTCCGGCCTTGCAGATCCGTCCAATATCGGAGAGTTTTTGGATGCTGTCATTGTGGCAAAGGGCGATGTCTATGAGTACAGCGGTGCCATTTGTATCGTTGACGGCGTCAACTTTCTGGATCAGGTGGAAGACATAGAAACCGTTGTCAGACAGTTGAAATTTGCGCATCTGGTTATTGTTTCCAAAGTGGATCTGATCGATGAAGAAATGCTCCAACGCGTAAAGGAGAAGATTCATACCATAAACAGTCGTGTTGAGATTGCCATATCTAGAAACGGCACGTATGATTTCCGGTTCGTGGAAAAAGACCTGATGAAAGAAGACTGGTTGGGCGAAGAAACAACGAATACACCTGAAAATCGACCCAAGACGCTAAGTCTTACCTATGAGGGGAAGATCACCAGAAAACAATTGACGGATTTTCTCGATCTGATAAAAGGGGACAGTTATCGGATCAAAGGATTCTTTCGATTGGAGGATGGCTGGAATCAGGTAGATGTCGTTGGCAAGAAAATTGATTATAAAAAAACTGAAACGGAGAAACGAGATTCCGAACTGGTCATTATTTCGAAAATAGGGACCCAGATTATCCGTCCGATCTTCAGTGCCTGGGAAACAACCGTTGGCACAGAGATGAAATTAAGATAACAGGAGGCAGAAAATGGAGATCAAGATCTTAGGCACCGGCTGTTCCAAATGTGAAAAACTTGAAAAAAACGTCGAGACTGCATTGCATGAAATGAATATTGAAGCCACTGTGAGTAAGGTGGAAGATTTGCTGGAGCTGGTTAGTTACGGTGTCATGAGCACACCCGGGCTTGTCATTGATGATGAGGTGAAATCGGTAGGCCGGGTGCTCTCGGTTAATGAGATCAAGAAGTTATTCTAAAGATGCATACCAATACTAAGGACCGTGGTGATTTCCACGGTCCTTAGTATTGGAAAGTTGATAAAGTCATAGATATATACTATTAGACAGTAAGATGACAGGATTATACAATATGATTAATCAAAATAAACGGAGGAAATTATGAAAAAAATGCACAGACTCGCAGGACTCATGCTTCTGTTACTGGCGATTTCCGTGTTTGCAGGCTGTCAGGCACCAGCAGCAACAACGGAAGCAACGGCTACAGAACCCACACAGGAAGCCTCCGCATATGAAGGCGACTATATCGTGGACGCCGCGTATCTGAAGTCGAAGATCGGCGCTGAAGATGTGATCATTATCGATGCTCGGGGGGAAGACGAAGCCAGAAAAGGACGTGTACAAGGAGCCGTGGCTATCGCGTGGGGACAGCTGGCAGACATGGAAGGGAAGAATCCCGGCGATGAAGGTTGGGGCCATGTTCTTTCCGCACAGGAACTCGCCACCCGTTTGGGTGAACTGGGCATTGCGAAAGACAAAGAAATCATCCTCTATTCGACCGGGAATGCCGGCTGGGGAGAAGACGGACGAATACTCTGGGAACTGGCTGCAGCCGGCTACGACAATCTCAAGATGGTGGATGGCGGCTGGGATGCCATCCGGGCAGCCGATGTGTCGATCGTACAGGAAGCCGTCACACTGGAACCGGTCGAGGTTGAGATCGACAGCATCGACTATGCGAATATCATCAACACAGCCGATCTCACCCGGGATTACGACAACTACAAAATTGTAGATACTCGGGAGAAGAAAGAGTATGAGGGAGCGGTGCTGTATGGGGAGGCCAAAGGCGGACATCTTCCCGGGGCCGTGAATATTCCGTACTCGGATTTGTATCAAAAAAACGGCACCTTAAAGAGCAATGAAGAGATCAACCAACTGTTTGTGGACGCCGGACTGGAACCGGACGATGAAATCGTCACGTACTGCACCGGCGGCATACGTTCCGCCTTTATGCAGCTGATGATGGAAATGGAAGGCTATCAGAAAGTGAAAAACTATGAAGGGTCCTACTATAATTGGGCGGCGGTCAACGAAGTCGAATAACGGAGCATAAGCGTTTCTAATCTTATCATAGACTAAACGTATTAGACACAATTGCGATGATTAGTATGATGAGTCTGGCACTGTTTCTGTTTTCGGCGTGCGGGACACAGCAAGCACAAGCCACAGAAACGGCAACGGAAGCGGTGAATACCGAAGAGAATACGGAAGTCACCGCAGAGACGGAG
>CALFKA010000218.1 GCA_937880545.1 uncultured Clostridia bacterium
CGAGATCGTGATGTGACTGGAGTTCAGACGTGTGCTCTTCCGATCTAGAGAAGGTCGTTGGTGTCGCGTCTTTCATAATACCTATAGGAAGCCTTCATCAAGTGCTCCCCATAGAGAAGCGGTGAGATGTCTGCACCCCCACTCAAAAGAAGTCCGTCTACCTGATCGAGTACTTTGTCGACCAGTGCAGGATCCTGAAGAATCGGAAGGATCAAAGGCAGGGCATCATTGGCAAGTAAACTCTTCGAATATCCGATATCCAGATGGTTGAGTGCAGCGCGCTGTGTGTACATTAGTCCGCAGCTGACCCCGATTCGTACTTTCATTTTTCCTCCAGAAGTTCAAGTATTCCGATAAAATCCCCATGGGCGTCTCGGAGCGAAATATAACGGATCGTCTGATCTCTCACAGTATAAGTACGTGTCTGCCAGCCTTCTTCTCTGGCTTGTTGTGCGTGAAACTGAGCGGACTCATTTGCTTCGTCATTCATGGGAAACTTCCCCAGCCGCAATAGCCTCCGCCCATCCTCCCCCCTGAGACTCAGTGGGATATCAAGTGCTTGCAAGGCAGCTTCCAAGTGCTCACGCGACAGTTCCTCTGATACAAACGAACTTTCTTCTTTAAAGAACTCCGGGACATCCTCAAAGAGGAAGCCAAGATCGAGAAGTTCATAATAAATGGTCTGCCAGTCTTGTGAGCGTACGTAGGCGCGCAGATCTTCAAAGAGTCGCGTCTCTTCTCTGGAGATGCCTTGGCGGATGCGCAGAAACAAGTGCTCCAGAAAAAGGCTCTTCTCTACTGTGCTGCGGCCGAGGAGAAAACTCTCTTCCTTGATCTCTGCGATCATCTCCAGGATTTCCTCCTGTTCTGAGCGGATAAGATGCTGCATATAAAGCTGTTCAGGGACGGGTTCAGCATAAGAAAAGAGTCGTTCTATTTTTTCGAAATGATGCTTTAAAAGATCTAACTCTTCTAAATAGATAAGAAAATCCTGCCAGCGCTTGTTTTCCACCACCTGTACAAGCCGCCCTTCCCATCCTTCAAGCTTTTTCTCCCAAAGACGATTTTCTCGCTCCAGAAGAAATAGTGGATGTGCCGCTTCATTTTGTGTCAGATGGCTATCCTGGTCACTCTGGCTCATCTCTTCTAAAAATTCTTCAAATATTCCTTTACTGTTGTTCATAGTCACCTCATCGAGTATCAGTGTAACACGCCTGCACAACAATACAATACTTTCTACTTGTCTGGGTATAATAGATTATTGTTACCTCAATATGAAAGGTTTGGCATGGAAGGTTTTATCCGTACAAAGAAGCTATTTAAGATCTATGCGATGGGCGATGAGTGCATCCACGCCCTCCACGATGTTAGTCTGGAAGTCGCCAGGGGAGAACGTGTCTGTGGATTGGGAACATACGGTTC
>CALFKA010000219.1 GCA_937880545.1 uncultured Clostridia bacterium
GACCACCGAGATCTACACTCTTTCCCTACACGACGCTCTTCCGATCTGAAGACCTGTCGAAGGGCCTACTCGCATGACATTGACCACCACCAAGGGGACTTCTGTCATCGCGGCGTACCCTATGTTTTCTTGTTTAAGGCTAAAGCCGGGACCGCTTGTGGCTGTCATCGACTTCACGCCGCTGATCGAAGCGCCGATGGCGGCAGCGATGCCGCTGATCTCGTCTTCCATCTGGATAAAGCGCCCCCCATAATAGGGCAACTCTTGTGCGCTAAATTCAGCAATCTCCGTGGAAGGAGTAATTGGATATCCCGCATAGAATCGCATGCCTGCGTACAGAGCGCCTTCCACACAGGCTCTGTTGCCCTGCATCAAGACTTCTTTATTCATCGGTTTTCTCCTGAAGAAATATTGCATAATCCGGGCAGCGAAGTTCACATTGCCCGCACTTAATACAGGCTTGCGGATGGGCAATCGTCACTTTGTCGTCCGTGTCAATAATCAAAACTTTTGTAGGACAAAACGCCACACAAATACCACAACCTTTACACCACTCACGTTTCTGAAGAAGTAATAGGTTCTCCCTTTTCAATGCATGCCTCCTAACCTGTTATAATTGTAGCAGCTTCCTGACAAAATGCAATTAGAATTGCATTTTATTTTATTTATCGCAAAATGAAATTATTATTTCATTTTGAAACTATTCTCATCTCCCTACCTTTGCACCATTCTCTCTGTTGCCAATCAGTGATAAATGATATAAATAGTAGTAAGAAACGGGAGGGTTTATGAGTATCTATGTTGACTTAAATTCAGATATGGGAGAAGGATTTGCGGACTATAAAATGGGGTTGGATTCCGAACTCCTAAACTTTGTGACATCCGCCAACATCGCCTGTGGCTGGCACGCTGGTGATGCACTGATTATGAGTAGGACTGCAAAAGAGGCGCACACTAAGGGTGTTGGCATTGGTTCACATCCGGGATATCCCGATATGATGGCCTTTGGAAGAAGAAAGATGGATGTCACGGCGAAGGAGGCGGCGGCATATATGCTCTATCAGACGGGAGCGCTCGCAGCATTCGCTTCCACTCACGGCACAAGACTTCAACACATGAAACTCCACGGTGCGTTTTATAACACAGCCAGTGTGAAAGAGGAGATGGCGCAAGCCATCGTCAATGCCCTTTACGACTATGATCGCCGCGTTATCATCATGGCACTGAGCGGTTCATCGTTTCTCCAGATCGCACAGGACAAGGGACTGAAAGTAGCGCATGAAGTATTTGCCGACAGAGGCTATAACGAAGACGGCACCCTTGTAGACCGGAAACTCCCAGGTGCTATGATCACCGACCCAATCAAAGCTATTGAGCGTGTGAAACGCATGGTCTACGATTCAAAAGTGGAAGCGATCACCGGCAAATGGATCGATATCAAGGCAGACAGCATCTGCGTGCACGGAGACAACCCGGAAGCGATTGCTTTCGTAGAGACAATCCGCAATGAACTTGAAAAGAGCGGCATCAAAGTCCGCCCTCTTCACACCTTTCTGTAAAAAGGCGTATCCCCTCTTCCCTAAGAAATCTAGACAGGAGTGATTATGCTATACAACCCGGCGCGCTTTCTTCCGGCAGGAGACAGTTCCCTCATCATGGAGTTCGGCGACCGTATCGACCCGAACATTCATGAGCGTATCCGCTCGATGTTGCGGGCACTGGAGAAGCATCCCGAACTGAAGATTGAAGAAGTGCTTCCCACCTACCGCTCCCTACATCTTTTCTATTCGCCTCTCCTTACGGACATGGAGGAGTTGACTGCCCGACTCAAGGAAATTGAAAAGGAGCTTCCTTCCGAGCCCTCAAGCGATAAGAGGATCGTGGAGATTCCCACACTTTATGGCGGGGAATATGGACCCGATCTTCTCTTTGTCGCAAAATCCAACCATCTGACACCGGAGGAAGTCATAGAGATCCACCACAAAACTGACTACCTTCTCTACATGCTCGGCTTCACCCCTGGATTCAGCTATCTTGGCGGCATGAATGAGCGCATCGCTACACCCAGGCTCACAAAACCACGCACAATCATTCCGGCAGGTTCTGTCGGCATCGCCGGGTCGCAGACCGGCATCTACCCGATCGATTCACCCGGTGGCTGGCAGTTGATTGGACGCACTCCTATTACACTATATGACCCGCACGCGGAGACTCCCGTTTTTCTAAAACCAGGAGACATTGTTCGCTTTGTCCCCATCACAAAGGAAGATTATCTGCGCATTCAACAGGAAGTGAAAGCCGGCATATACTCATATCATATCCTCGTTGAGGAGGTGCAGAGTGCGAAATAAAATCCGTTTCCTTCATGGCGGCCTTATGACGAGCATTCAAGACCGTGGTCGATCCGGTTACATGCAATATGGAGTTGCCCCGGCTGGGGCCATGGATCTCTTCAGCATGAGTATCGCCAACCTCTTGGTCGGAAACAATAAAGAGGAAGCGGTTCTTGAGACAACCTACCTGGGACCGACAATAGAATTCCTCTGTGATGAGACGATTTCCATCACCGGAGCAAAGACTTTGGTCACGCTCAATGACCTCCCTGTCCCCCTCTGGCAGAGCCTCGAAGTGAAAGCAGGAGATATCCTGAAGATGAACCACACCGTCTCCGGCATCTACAATTACATCGCCTTCAGTCGCGGGCAGATCGGAAGAGCACACGTCTGAACTCCAGTCACATCACGATCTCGT
>CALFKA010000220.1 GCA_937880545.1 uncultured Clostridia bacterium
AGGGTTTGTGGCGGTTCCCAGATGATCTCACAGGCCATCGTAGAGACGATTCGCAAATATGGTGGCGATGTCTTCTTCAGCACAGCCGTTGAAAAGATACTGGTGGAAGATAAGAAAGTCATAGGCGTCGTTGATGAAAACGCAGAGACATACTATAGTGGCCATGTTATCTCAAATATCTCGCCGATCGAGACGTATGCAGGTCTTTTGAAGAGCGAAGAAGTACCCCAAAGCGCCAGGGATTATTTGAAGAGTTATACAGTGGGGATCAGCGCTCTTACGATCTTTTTGGGTCTTGACTGCCCGCCGGAGACGATTGGATTTACCGACTCCTTCAACCTTATATACGACTCACTCGATGCAAATGAAGATTTCAAAAATGCCTATCACCTCGACACATCAAAAGACCCGATCGTGGCCACCTGCTACACCATTGATGATCCGGAGGGAGGCGCACCCGGTACAAGCATCATCACGGCGGGAACTCTCAAGTACGGTGAGCCCTTCTTAAAGCTCGACCCACAGGCATACTATGAGATGAAATATTCTCTGGCGGACACCGTTATCAGTCGACTTGAAAGGAGATTTCCGGGTCTTCGAGATCATATTGAAGAGCTGGAAGTTGCTACGCCCCTGACCCATATGCGTTATCTCGGTCATCCGGGTGGCGCAATCTATGGCTACGAACAGGACCTTAAGTCTTCCGTATTTTTCTATCCACAGGAAGAATTCATAGGAGGATTGCACTTTGCAGGAGGCTGGGTCAATACATGTGGATTCGGACCGAACTATTTATACGGCAACAAAGTCGCCAAGCAACTCCTGAAGGAGGAAAGTAATGAGTAAACCCATCAAGGAAGTCCTGATTGGCACTATGGTCAATGGACCGGAAGTGATGAATGAATTGGCGATGGCAAAACTCAGTGGAGAAGACATTGAAAACCAGCGCTCAGAGGTCCGCAGAAAACTGCGGGAATATCATCCTCCTTTTCTGACGCTAGATGTTCTTGAAAAAGAACAACTTGACCCGCTGGCTATGCGTATCCGTCTGTGTCCTGTGGATGGATCTGTTCCGGTCTTTGAAGCCGGTCAATACATCAATGTATTTGTTGAACTTGATGGCATTCGAACATCGAGGCCATACTCCATTGCCACCGCTCCTCATCAGAGAGCCTACTTCGACATCATAGTCGCAAGAAAAGCAGGAGGTTTCGTCTCTGATTACCTGATCGACGCACTGAAGGTAGGGGACACCCTCACAAGCACCGGTCCGATGGGCGTCTTCCGCTATCAACCGGTACACCATAAGCGTCACCAAGTGATGCTTGCAGGAGGCAGTGGGATCACACCCATGCAGTCGATGATCCTCGATTGTCTCGCGCAAGGATGTGACAGAGAGCTGACTCTCTTCTATGGAGCCCGAAAACTTGAATATGCAACTAATCACGAGATGTTTAAACAATTAGATGAGAGATATGGAAACTTCCATTATATCCCGGTCCTCAGTGATGAGGAGCAAGAAGGGTATGAAAAGGGATTTATCTCAAAAGAGTTGATTAAAAAGTATGTCACTGATGTTTCTGATGCGACGTTCTTTGTCTGTGGACCTGAAGTGATGAATCACTTCTGCATGCTGGAGCTTGAGGCATTAGGCATCCGAAAAGCGATGATTAGAAGAGAACTCTTCCAGTCACGCGCTGACATTGAAAATGAACCCGCGTGGCCACAGGAGATTTCTCCTGACGATACCTTCACCATTACCTGTGGGAAGAAGAGCTTCTCGGCGCGCGCCACGGAGTCCGTTCTGGCTGCTCTTGAGCGGGAAGGAATTAAAGTCCCTGTTGGGTGCCGTAGCGGTGAATGCTCCTATTGCCGGATGAAACTTGTCTCCGGAAAGGTTTTTACAGCCCAGGGAAGTCTTCTGCGCCATGCAGATGAGGTATTTGGCTATATCCACACCTGTAAAGCGTATCCTATCAGCGATATAGAAGTAGCACTGTAGAAAGGGGAAAATATGTTTTTTACAGGGTTTAATATCACGACGATCCTCGGGGCATTGCTTCTCTTTGCAGGCTTGGTCATTCTCAATGAGGTAACGAGGAGAAACAAAGTCCTATCCATTTTGATGTACATAGTGTTTCCGCTCGTCATGACCCTCTTTTTCTGGCCAAAACGTGCCGGAGGAAATGTAGGAGGCACCTGGTTTGCCTGGGTGAAGACGTATTCTGCGCTGGCGGGTGTCCTGATCTTCATGGCGATCCGCTACAATAAGAAACTCGCCCAAAAGAAATGGATGCTCTTCCTGCCAGCTGCCATTCTTGCCCTCAATATCGCTGAGGCGGTTATGGCGGAAATCGAGTGCGCAGGAATGAGCGGAGAGGTCGTGGCAGGTCTTGTCATGAAAGGCGGCATCTGGAACTACCTGAATGCCGCAGCAGGCGTCCTTTTGATTCTGACCATGACGGGGACATTTGGCATCCGTGTGGCAAAGACTGGATCAAAAGACATGGTCTGGGCAGATATGGGGTGGCCTTGGATCATTGCGTATGACATCTGGAATCTCTCCTACTGCTATAACTGCATTTCCAACCGCAGTTTTTATGCGGGCTTTATCCTTCTGTTTGCATGCACCTTTGCTGAATTTGCCATCGCCAGAGGCGCATGGCTTCAACACAGAGCGCAGACACTTGCCCTGTTTGCGATGTTTTCCCTCACGCTTGACTACTCATCGCTAGATCGGAAGAGCACACG
>CALFKA010000221.1 GCA_937880545.1 uncultured Clostridia bacterium
CATGCTCGACCAGCTCCGCCATATGATTCTTCCTATTACCGTTATGACGGTTACCTCACTGGCCGGCATCACCCGCTATGTGCGCGCCGCCATGATGGAAGCGCTGAGTATGGACTACATCAAGACCGCTCGTGCAAAAGGTCTGAAGGAGAAAAGTGTTATTTTCTCACACGCATGGAGAAATGCCTTGCTTCCTATCATCACTTTAATCATCGGATGGGTTATGAGTATCTTCTCAGGCAGTTTTATCATTGAATCCATGTTCAATCTTAACGGTATGGGCAAACTCTATATCTCATCACTTTATGCGCAGGATTATAATGTTGTCATGGCTATTCAGCTCTTTTATGTTGTCATCGCCCTTGTCGGAAACCTACTGATCGACTTAAGCTACGGCGTCGTTGATCCCCGCATTCGTATCAACGAATAGGAGGCGGCAAGTGTCTGTGGAAAATAACGAACACTCAAAAACACCACCTGCTGCGAAGAGAGGTTTTCTACGAAGGCTTTTTGGCAACCGCAATGAACTCGATATCTACACAGAGGAGCAGATCCAAAGCCCGTGGAGAACGGTTATGCGCACATTTGCAAGCAATAAAGTCTCCATGGCTGCGCTCATCGTGTTTACCCTTATTGTCGTGACTTTGGTTGTCGGACCCATACTTCTGCCGGTCGATCTGTCATATGCAGAACCTACCCAAGTGAACCTAGGTATCTCCCGCAACTTGATGGCTGTACCGGATGAGCTGATGCTCGCTCCTTACAAAATGGAAAATGGCCGCTCCTTTGGCGTTGGGATCAATAACGCCGGCAAGATCTTCATCTGGGGCGACACCCGCATCACCAACCGCATCAATATCAGAAATGTTCCAGACGATCTTCCCCCACTACGGGATATTTCGGTCGGCGACGACCATGTCTTGGGACTGACACAGGAGGGGAAACTTGTCGCCTGGGGCAATGACCGTCAGAGACAGACGAAAATCCCTTGGGAGCTCGAGGATCTTAAAATCGTGCAGATCGATGCGAACTATCAGTCATCCGCCGTGCTGGATCAAGATGGAAATACCCATCTCTTTGGCAATGTCAAAAACCTCGACTATCTTGAAAACCACGAGTATCAGGGACAAATCAAAAAGATCGCCTTGGCAGCTGATGTCATGGTCGGCCTTACCCACGAAGGAAAGATCGTCTATCTCGGCAGGCGGAATAATTCCTACTCCCGTGTACCGGAAGGCACCTTTACCGATATCACCGCTGCAGCAAAGGCATTTGCCGCCGTTCGCGATGACGGTGAAATCATCGTTTGGGGCAACCTCTCTTACCGTGGTGAAGGCAAAGTTCCAGAGCACGACTCCCCCGCGGTAAAAGTAGAAGGCGGAAGATATCACTTTACGGCACTTCTGGAAGACGGAAGTGTGCTTGCTTGGGGTGAAAACACCTATAAACAGGGAGAAGTTCCTGCCAAGATCGAAGGTGCGAAGATCACCTATCTCAGTTCGAGTTATTATCAGAACTATGCGATCAGCGACACAGGTCAATTGTATAGCTGGGGCCTCAAAGGCTATCTGCTCGGTTCAGACGACCTCGGAAGAGACATCTTTATCCGCCTTCTAAACGGCGGAAGAATGACGATCACCATCGGCGCCTTTGCCGTCTTGATTGCCACCGTCATCGGCATTATCATTGGTGGAGTCTCCGGGTACTTTGGAGGCACGATCGATCTTGTGCTCCAGCGCTTTAGCGAAGTGATCGCAGCGCTCCCGTTCCTGCCGTTTGCGATGATTCTGAACGCCCTGATCGGTAACGCTATGACCCCGACCCAGCGAGTCTACCTGATGATGGTCATTCTGGGTCTGCTCTCCTGGCCGGAACTGCAACGACTCGTCCGTGCACAGGTATTGAGCGTAAGAGAACAGGAGTTCATCGTCGCAGCCAAGGCGATGGGCATCAAAGAACTCGCCATTGTATTCAGACACATTATTCCTAACGTCATCTCCGTCATTATCGTCTCGACGACCCTGAACTTTGCTGCCAGCATGCTGACCGAATCCTCCCTTTCCTTCCTTGGGTTTGGCGTTCAACCTCCCATTCCGACTTGGGGGAATATGCTCTTCGGAGCCAACAACAGTGTCGTCATCCAGACTTTCTGGTGGAGATGGGTTTACGCCTCCATCGCACTGAGCATCACTGTCATCAGCGTCAACCTCATCGGAGACGGTCTGCGTGATGCGATCGATCCAAAGAGTCAGGAAAGGTAGGAGGAATCATGGCATTATTAGAGCTTAAGAACCTCCATACGTATTTCAGTACGAAGAGGGGGACCGTAAAAGCCGTCAACAATGTCTCCTATAAAGTAGAAGCAGGGAAGACACTGGGCATCGTCGGAGAATCAGGAAGCGGCAAGACAGTCTCTGTCATGAGTATCCTGCAGCTCCTCGACGGAAATGGTTGGATCGACTCCGGAGAGATCTGGTTCGATGGAGAAGAAGTCAGCAAGTTCAGTAAAAAAGAGATTCAGAAGATTCGCGGAAATGACATCTCTGTTATTTTCCAGGAGCCGATGACGAGTCTCAACCCCGTTTTCACAGTGGAGCGCCAGGTTGGCGAGCCCTTCATCATCCACCAGCACCTCAGCAAAGCCGAAGCCGCAAAAAAGGTAGTAGAGATGCTGGCATTGGTAAAAATCCCCAATCCCGAAGCCGTCGCCAAACAGTATCCTCATCAACTCTCGGGCGGCATGCGTCAGCGTGTCATGATCGCCATGGCTCTGGCGTGTGAGCCGAAGCTTCTCATCGCCGACGAGCCGACCACAGCGCTTGACGTGACCATCCAGGCACAGATCCTCAAGCTCATGAACGACTTAAAGAGCAAGGTCAACGCCTCGATCCTCTTTGTCACCCACGACTTGGGTGTCATCAATGAGATGGCCGATGACGTCGCTGTCATGTACAGTGGTCAGGTGGTGGAAGATGCGCCTGTTGAGATGATCTTCGGTGATGTGAGTGAATTCTCCCATCCTTATACAGAAGGTCTTCTGGTTTCCATTCCCAGGCTCGACACCCCCACAGGGGTGCGTCTACAGGCGATTCCGGGTGCTGTACCGCATCCGCTGAACCTACCCAAGGGTTGTAAGTTTGCTCCCCGCTGTAAGTACGCAACGGACAAGTGCCGGGAAGAAGAACCGGAACTTACTGAAGTTGAGAAAAACCATACCATACGCTGTTTTTATCCGCGCAAGGGGGTGAGAAGTAATGGATGATAAGAAACTTCTCTTTCGCATCCGAAATCTGAAGAAATATTTTCCGCTGAAGAAGCGCAATCCCTTCCAGCGCGAGGTCTTTAATGTGCGCGCCAATGAGAACATCAATCTCGACATCTATGAAGGCGAGACGATCGGCATCGTAGGAGAGTCGGGCTGCGGAAAATCGACATTGGGACGCACCCTCCTGCAGCTGTACAAGCCCACAGAAGGGACCGTAGAGTATTTCGGAGATCCTTCTACCGGAGGCGAACCCATCCAACTTCAGACCTTGAGTGTCGATGAGATGAGAAAATACCGGCGCGATATGCAGCTGATCTTCCAGGACCCTTATTCGAGTCTGAATCCCCGCATGACTGTGGGGCAAATCATCACTGAGGGACTCAAAGCCCACAAAATGTTGGACACCGACCCCAAGAAGAATCAGGAGTATATCCTCTCTGTCATGGAGCAGTGTGGCCTGGCACCGTACTTTGTGCACAGGTATCCACACCAGTTCTCCGGCGGTCAGCGCCAGCGCATAGGCATCGCCAGAAGCGTCGCGCTCAACCCGAAGTTCATCGTCGCCGATGAACCGGTATCTGCCCTCGACGTGTCGATCCAGAGCCAGATTATTAACCTACTCCTCGATCTCAAACGTGACCATGGGTTGACGTACATGTTCATCTCCCATGACCTCTCAGTCATCAAGTACATCTCAGACCGCGTGGGTGTCATGTATCTCGGAGTGATTGTGGAACTGGCAAATACTGCCGATCTCTATGCTTCTCCGATCCATCCCTACACGGAGGCCCTGCTCTCAGCGATTCCGACGACCGATGTAGATCACAAGCGTGAACTTCGCATACTGGAAGGAGATATTCCCTCGCCTATCAATCCTCCTCCCGGATGCAAATTCCACACGCGGTGCAAATACGCCACACAGATCTGCATGGAAGTTGAGCCGGAGTTTATCGAACACCGCCCCGGTCACTTCGCGGCCTGCCATCATCCGCTGAAAAAGCGCGAACATGCTCTTTTTTAAGAAAAAAGTCGAGCGCTCTTTTCGAAGACGCAGAGATGAGGGAAAGAAAGAAGTCTCGCAACTCAGCCGCGAAGAATTCGAGGCCGAGGTCCAGGAATATAGAGAAAAAATCGACCTTGAAGAAGGAGATATGCCGGCGCTCTTTATCGGCGCCCTGATCGCCTTCTGGCCTATTTTCGCTTTTTTCCTCGTGCTCATCGCCCTGATGCTGTACTTCTGGTAAACAAAAAGCGCAAGCCCCTTTTATGTTATATCTATACATAGAAGGGGCTTTTGTGTGAGAACAAGGCGAATTGGTATCGCACACACAGATGTCTCAGAAAAGACATGAGATATCATGAAAAGTAGCCATTTAGGTATTGAATCGAAAGATTATTTCCTATATGCTTACTATGGTGAGTGCTTCACACCTCACCCTGAGATCGCAAATACCCCCTTGTTCGTATATCTCCTTCTGTGTGAAGTATTCGGGAGTCCCATTGGATTCCCGAATACTTCGTCCTGGAGGAGTACTCTTTTGGGTATTACAATCGATGGGGCTAATGACTATCATTGGACGTGAACAGATCATGTATCTGGATCGGACCTTTCTTCTTTCTTTTTTTCTGTCTCAGGTGCAGAGCTTTTAAAGAACTGCATCTGAACGAAAGATGAAGAGACGCATCAGCGTCTCTTTGTCTTTGAGGCAAAAGTCTTACTTTTCAACGCTTCCAGGAACAGTACCCCTCTGGGTATTCCAAAATTTCAAGCAATTATCTATGATAATGTCAAAGCCTTAACATAGAAAAAGAAAACCATGTCTGTTACTATGATATTAATAAAGGAGCAACCGATGAAACGAAAGAAGAATCTGAAAAAATAGCCAAGAATGTAATTGCTAGATCGGAAGAGCACACGTCTGAACTCCA
>CALFKA010000222.1 GCA_937880545.1 uncultured Clostridia bacterium
GTGACTGGAGTTCAGACGTGTGCTCTTCCGATCTCTTCACTGGTGACCTTTCTCACACCCATTCTCACCGTGATCTTGGTGTTCCTACTGATCTTCCTTCTGAAAAGAACGAAGATCGGCATGGCTATGCGCGCAGTGTCGAAAGATTATGATACCTCTAAGCTCATGGGGATAAAGATTAATAGCATCATCAGTCTGACCTTCGTCATCGGCTCAACACTTGCAGCGATCGGTTCGATTTTGTACTTTACGGACCGCATGTCGGTGACGCCTTTTAGCGGCGTGCTCCCCGGTCTCAAGTGTTTTGTTGCAGCGGTACTCGGAGGCATCGGCAGTGTGCCGGGCGCAGTCATCGGAGGATTCCTTATCGGCCTCAGCGAGACATTTCTTGTGGCTCTTGGATACTCCACTTTCAGTGACGCCTTCACCTTTTTGCTTCTCATTTTAATCCTGCTTCTCCGTCCTACGGGACTCATGGGAGAAGACTTGCAGGATAAGGTGTAGGAGGCGGCGATGGATCAGATAGTAAAGAGAAATAAATATTCAAGATATTTAAGTCTTGCATTTTTACTCCTCGCATTCATTGCTTTGTTCTGGCTAGAATCCAACAAAGCTCGTTATGGAATGGCTGTCTCTGTCATTCAAAAAAGCCTGATCTTCTCGGTGGTGGCGGTCTCGATGAATCTCTTGAATGGGTTCACCGGACTGTTCTCACTCGGACAGGCCGGCTTCATGGCGATCGGCGCTTACGTAACAGCGGTGCTGACGATTCCACTGGAGCGGGTGGATGGCGTGTACTATATGAAAGGACTGGCTCCCTGGGTGCGCAGTGTAAAGGAAGCTCTGAGCATTCTTCCGGAGCCGCTTCTCATTATCTTTGCTCTTCTAGTGGGAGGCTTTGTGGCGGGTGTCTTTGCTTTTCTCATAGGGATTCCCGTCCTGCGACTAAAGAGTGACTACCTGGCGATCGCGACGCTGGGGTTCTCGGAAATCGTGCGAGCTATTATCTCCAGCCCGCAGCTTGACCAGGTGACCAATGGTTCCTATGGTCTGAAGAATATTCCGGGCTTTGGTGTCACAAAGGCGGGAGGAAGCCTTCCCGTCGGAACGGGCTCTCTGCTCATTCCCTTTATGTTTGCTTTTGCCTCCATTGCCTTCATTGTGCTTGTCATCAACAGCTCTTTCGGAAGAGCCTTTAAGGCGATCCGTGAGGATGAAGTGGCCGCTGAGGCGATGGGCATCAACCTTTTAAAACACAAGCAGTACGCTTTTATCATCAGTTCCGTCATCACCGCCATGGCGGGAGGAATGCTGGCCATGTACATGCGCTCGATCGACGCCAGAGCCTTTTCGGTCACCATGACCTATGACATTCTTCTCATTGTGGTAATCGGAGGACTCGGCAGTGTCACGGGCAGTGTCCTCGGCGCTTTTATTGTCACCTTTTCTAAGGACTGGTTCCTGCGCTTCTTCGATGCCCCATTGGTTATTGGAGGCTTCCAGGTGCCGCTTCTACGGATCGGCTTTCGTATGGTGGTCTTCTCGATTCTTCTGATGCTCGTTGTGCTCTTCTACAGAAAAGGGCTTATGGGCAGCAGTGAATTCAGCTGGGGAGGGCTTATCGGACGATTCCAGAGGCGAAAGGGAAGACCGGCTCCTGAGCATACGGTACGGTCGCATTATCCGGACCCGCCGCCTGTGAGACCTGCACCTCTGATTCCGGATCCTCCGGGAGAGAAGAAGGGAGAGGAGGATGGCCATGACAAGTAATCCCGTCCTTCGCACGCAGGATCTAACGATGCAGTTCGGGGGCGTCGTTGCCCTAAATAACCTGAACATGGAAATATATCCGGGAGAGATCGTCGCTCTCATCGGTCCCAATGGTGCCGGAAAAACAACCGCCTTTAATGCGATCACCGGTGTCTATGACCCCACCAATGGACGAGTGGAACTCCACGACGAGGTCATTCAGGAAGCCTTTCCCAAGGGGAAGATGAAGCGCCTCTACGCAGGAGAAAATCTCGGCAAATACAGCCGAACCCTGACGCTGACACCGGATAGGATCACAAAAAAAGGTGTCGCAAGAACATTTCAAAATATCCGGCTGTTCAAAAACCTCACTGTCTTTGAAAATGTCCTGATCGCCCATCACACCAATATGAAAGCAGGGCTCCTACGGGCGGCGTTTCGGATGAATCGAGCAGAAGAAAAAGAGATGCGCGAGCAGTCGTGGAAGCTCCTCGAGATGGTAGGGCTTTCCGATGTGGGGTTGGAGATCGCTGACAACCTGCCCTATGGGAAGCAGCGGCATTTAGAGATCGCCAGAGCTCTGGCGACAGAGCCCCAACTTCTTTTACTTGACGAGCCTGCTGCAGGCATGAATCCGCAAGAGACGCAGGAGTTATCCGAGTTCATTCGGGAAATCAAAGAATTGTTCTCACTGACGATCCTCGTCATTGAACACCACATGAATCTCGTCATGGATATCTCGGACAGGATCTATGTCCTTGACTTTGGCAAGCTGATCGCTGTCGGTACACCGGCGGAAATTCAGGCAGACCCTGCGGTCATCGCAGCTTATCTGGGGGTGGAAGAATGAGTTTATTGGAAGTTCGTGATCTCCGCGTCTCTTATGGAGGCATTGAAGCCCTCAAAGGCATTTCATTTGATGTAGAAGAAGGGGAAATCGTTACCCTGATCGGAGCCAATGGAGCCGGCAAGTCGACAACCCTTAAAAGTATCAGCGGTCTCGTTCCGGCTGCTTCGGGTACGATTCGTTATAACGGGGAAGAGATTCAAAATATTGATTCCCAAAAGGTAGTGGAGAGAGGTATCTCCCTCGTCCCCGAGGGGAGAAAGGTCTTTCCCAACCTCACAGTAAAGGAAAATCTCCTGATCGGAGCCTATCTCCGAAAGAACAAAGCTGAGATCCAAAGAGATCTCGAGCAGATCTATGATCTCTTTCCAAGGCTTGAAGAACGTCACTGGCAGGCAGCCGGCACCCTCTCCGGAGGAGAGCAGCAGATGCTTGCCGTGGGTAGAGGACTGATGGCAGACCCGCATCTTCTGATGCTCGATGAACCCTCTTTGGGGCTCGCTCCGCAGCTCGTGCGCGACATCTTCACGATCATTGAACGTATCCATGATATGGGAAAAACCGTGCTCCTCATAGAGCAAAATGCCAATGCAGCACTGAAGATCGCCAACAAGGCCTATGTCCTCGCTACCGGGGAGATCACAAAGAGTGGAGCCGGGAGAGAACTCCTTGATGACCAGGATGTGAAGGACGCCTATCTCGGGGTACAGACTACTGTTGCTGGATAGACTTGAATCAATAAGTATTATGCGGAGGCGATCGAAAGGTCGCTTTTTTCTCGTTGTTCTTTCTCCATACGAGACTCGTTTGATCGGTAAAACTTGTCATTCATTTCTTTTGACCCATGCAATTCACGACGGTATGGGAAGATTGCATAAGTGCTTTTGTTTTGAGCAGGTTTAGACAACTGTATTTTGTGTGCTTCATCCAGAGACAGCTTTTCCACAGCCAATGTAGAAGTGGCGATGTGGCGATGGGATTGCGTAGTTCTCATGCGTGGCATTGAGCGCATCCGGTGGCTTCAGAAGCTATTTACGGCACAGTAAAAGACAGCAGGCCCCTCCTTATAGGAGAGACCTGCCTGATCTTAGGTCTATCATGGTTTTTTGAGACAAAATACCTTCTGCTTGTATTTCGGCTGAGCTAAAAGGTAAGTTCATCCGTAAGACCGATCTTCTTTTCTTCCGGAAGATCCAGTCCCAGTGTTCCTCCGGGATTCATGATGTTATCCGGATCAAAGTAGTTTTTGAGTGCTTTGAGCACCCCGAACTCCTTCTCTCCGAGGAAACCTTCGAGCCATGGTGCAAACATTTTTCCGATTCCGTGGTGATGGCTCATGGAAGCACCGCTTTTCTGAATGGCGTCGAGGATGCCGGCATGATATTTACGGAAGTCTTCGGCATCAGTGAAGCGGGAGATAAAAATCCAGTAGAGATTGGCGCCCTGAGGATACACATGAGACATATGGGTCATGCAGATGGTATGGGGTCTGGACTTGCAGAACTTTCTGACTTCTGCATGGACCTTGCTCATATTGCTCCAATTGACGCTGCATTCCATCGTATCGGTGACGATGCCGAAGTCCTGCATCGTGTCACGCATATATGGATCCGTAAAACGTCCCTTTTCCCAGCTGCGGGTGACATAGCCTGTGAGAGGCAGCCCACCATATTTCCGGGCGATTTTGCCGACAGACTTTGCGAGATTGCGGGAGAACTTTTTTTCTCCATTTGTAAATCCGAGGAAGAGGCACATCTCATCTTCCTTGAAACCTTTCAGCTGAAAGAGATGACGAAGAGGAGAGTCCATCACACCGTAGAGGTGCAGCATGATTTTGGTCTCTTCCGGATCGGAGAGTCGAAAGACCGAAGGAAAGCCGGCTTCACTCTGCATGATTTCTCTGGCAGCTGCTTGCGCAATCCTCCAGTCTTTAAACATATAGGAGAAGCGGCGGATCGTCTCCGGTTGGTGGCGGAAAACTTTGAGTGTCACATGGGTTAAGACGCCAAAACAGCCTTCGCTTCCCATCATAATCTCATTCAGGTCGCTCCCGCAGGCTTTTCTCGGGTACGTGTCTGTCTTGATATTTCCGATGGGAGTGGCATATTCCTGGGAGATGACCAGGTCATTAATGCAGCCATAGTATGTGGAGTTCTGTCCGGCGCCACGGGTGACGACCCAGCCACCTACGGAAGAATACTCAAAGCTCTGCGGGAAATGGCCGCAGGTATAGGCTCTCTTAGCCCCAAAGAGCTTGGGGGCATTTCTGAGTGCCTCTTCGAGTGTAGGTCCGCTCATGCCTGCCTCAACTGTAATCGTCTGATCGACTTCGTTAAAGGAGATGACCTTATTAAAGCGCAGGCGCATATCGAGGGAGATCCCTCCTTTTACGCATTCTACGCCCCTTGTTACGGAAGATCCGCCTCCATAGACGTAGACCGGAATTTTTTCTTCCTGAGCGTATGCCACAATAGCCTCAATCTGCTCTTTGTTTTCCGGGTAGAGTACGGCATCCGGCACGTTTTCCACTATTTTTTCGCGCAGGCGCAGAATGTCGTACATCGTCTTCCCATAGGCTACGGAAAGACGCGCATAGTCATCTGTGCGGACATATTCTTTGCCGCAAATTGACTGGAAACGTGCGATCTGTGCAGGAGTCAGCGTGAGCGGAAGATCAAACTGAACTTCCTCTAGGCCAAGATTTTCTGAATAGTCCTGAAAGTCCTCATCCGTCATGTCAAAGAGATCTTTGAGCATGGTGTAGAGCGATTCTCGGGGTGCTTTGATTTCTTTGGGATCTCCCCACTTGAAAATGGAACGGTAGGAAGTGCCCGAGAAGGCTTCCTGAAACCACTTCGGCTGAAAATGTTTGTACTTATGAGCCATGATTTGCCTCCAGATGTTTTGTTGCGCTGTAGAGCGGCTGCAGTTTTTTAAATACCTTGGTATAGATTTGGTGATAGAGTTTCTGATACAGCTCATGATGATGGAGCGTGGGATAAAAAACATCCCGAATATGTACCATGGAGTGGATGCCTTCTTCGAGATTGGAGAAAACACCAAGAGAGGTAAAGGCGATCAGAGAGCTGCCAATTGCCGCGGCTTCGTGCGTCTGGGTGCGGTGGACGGGAAGGCCAAACATATCTGCCGTAATCTGACAGATCTCAGAGCTTCGGGAGCCTCCTCCGGCGAGATAAATTGCTTCCGTCTTCTTTTTCATCTGCCGCTCGATGGAGTGCATCCCTTCCATCAGTGCAAAGTTGATGCCCTCGATGATGGCGCGGTAGATGTGAATTCTTGTATGGACATCGGAAAAGCCGATGACAGATCCCCTGGCGTTGAGCATGGAGACCCCGGGCGTGAAGTAGGGCTGAAAGACAAGCCCCTCGCATCCGGGAGGCACCTCCTGAAGCCTATGGTTTAAAAGATCTTCAGCAGATACTCCAAGCGACTTGGCCTGCTGGACTTCTTTAGCGGCAAACTCTTTTTTGAACCACGAGATCAGCCAGTAGCCCCGGTAGATCTCAATTTCTGGATTGTATCGTCCTTTATAGGCAGCCTGATATGGAGGGAAAAAACGCTGTGGCTCCACGTAGTGGGGGGTTGTATACTGTACGGTTGCCGTCGTTCCGAAGCTGATGGCCGCTTTTTCGGGCGTTGTGCAGGAAAGCCCCAGTGTCTCACACCCTTTGTCCGATCCGGTGGCAATGAGGGGAAGGCCCTTCCTTACTCCGGTTTCTCGAGAAGCTTGCTCCGTAATGTCTCCCAGTACCTCTCCGGGAAGGACGAGATCGCATAGCCTGCTTTCCTCCACGGGAAACAGGCAGTAGTTAAGTTCTCCCGGCTTTAGCCATCTTCCTGCCTTGTTATCATAAGGCACATGCCCGACGATGCTGGCGGTGGAGTCTGCCATGTTACCACATAGCTTATAGCTTAAGTAGGTGGAGAGCATCACGAATTTATGTGTTTTTTCCCAGATATCTGGGCGATGGTGACGCAACCAGTTACAGGAGGAAACTTTGCGGATCAGCTCCACCTGTTTTTTCATTCTCGCTGCCTGGTAGAGAAGAGAGGATTTTCGAGGGAGAGGCTCACCGAGCGCAGCCTCTCTCCGGTCAAGCCAGAGGATAACGGGGTGCAGAGGGACACCCTCTTTATCCACGCACAGAACACTGTCGCGGATGGTCGTGAGACTGACCGCCCGAACCCGCTCCCAATGTTCTCCGGAAATGGATTTAAGTTCCTGGCAAGCCTCACAAAGCTGCTCCCAGTAAAAGTCAGCATCTTGCTCCGCCCAACCCGGTTCCGGAGAGAAGTAGGGATGTTCGAATTTCTTCCGGGCCATATGGAGGATGGTTCCGTTTCGGTCCACAAGCACAGCTCTGAGACTCTGTGTACCGAGGTCAATCGTCAGCACAAGAGGATTCATGTCCTACTCCTTTCGAGCGAGGGAGTCTGCGCAACACTCCAAAGTGGCGATGAGAGGAGAGCCTGACCCTGCCACATTTTCTATCAGGATGTCTCCACAGTGAACCTCCTTTTCAAGGCGGTAACGGCGGATTTCTCGAAGAATGCGGGGAATGTCTTCTTTGGCAATGTCTTTACCGGTGCGCACAGGGAGCCAGGGTAGCTCCGGAAAACAGGTCTTGACGCTCGTTGTCAGGCAACGCATTGGATGCGTCAATTCGCTTTTTGCGAAGGCTTCTCCCTTCGGGCAGGCGTGACCCTTCACGAGAATGTCTCCATCGATTTCCTGCGCTTCAAGCCGGCAGCCCCTGGGGCAGATGATACAGGTCAACTTCTTCATAGCTCCTCCAGAGAAAAGGTGAGTCGCTCACATGAGCAAAGGTCTTTTCCGCTCAGATTTAAGATGACTTTTTCTATTTCGGCAGGTCGTAGTATGTCATAGTGTTTTTGAAGGATTTCGTTTTCTCCCAGACGGACGCGAAGGATGGCTCCCTGAAGAGTGCGGGAACATCGAAAATAGAAGACGATTTTTTCCTGAGGCTGTCTTCGAATGCCTTGTGGGACTACATAGAGAAGGTTTTTCTCTGCGGTGACAGGAAGAGTCGAGGGAATATTTCCCGGTGTCCAGACAGCGGCCGCTCTGCCGGCCCGCTCTCCGCTTTCGGAGACGTAGTCTGCCAGGTCACTCACATGGTACGCGTTACCGCAGCTGAAAAGGCCTGGCACGCTCGTCATCCCGTCTTCATCTGCGACAGGTCCTTTTGTCACGGGGTCAATTACAGCCCCCAGATTCTGCGCTAATTCATTTTCGGGGATCAGGCCGACTGACAGGATCAGCGCATCACAGCTGAGATCTTCTTCTGTCCCGGGAAGGGGTGTCAGGTTCTCGTCTACCTTCACAAGAGTGACACCTTGAACGCGCTCTTTGCCATGCACCTCGAGAACGGTAGTCGACAGATGCAGGGGGATATCAAAATCTTCCAGGCACTGATAGAGATTGCGACTAAGACCACCCGGTTCGCTCTTGGCTTCATATACGCCAAGGACTTCTGCGCCCTCGAGTGTCAGTCTTCTGGCCATGATAAGCCCAATATCTCCGGAGCCGAGGATCACGCACCTTTTTCCGGGGAGCTGACCGAGGACATTCAAGTAATATTGGGCGGTACCTGCTGTCAGGACTCCGGCAGGTCGGGTGCCATGGACGGCGACCTGGCGGGCCGTTCTCTCGCGACAGCCAGTGGCTAAGATGAGGGAACGCGCAAAAATATTCGACATGCCATGGCGGCTGCTCAGAAGTAGGACAAAGCCCTTTTCCAGCTTAGTAATACGGGAGACAAAGCTGAGTGTTTGGATCTCGGCTCCTGATTCCCTGGTCTTAAGGATCTCTCTGGATGCATACTCGCATCCGCTGAGCTTTTCTCTGTAGCGAATCAAGCCAAATCCATCGTGAATGCATTGTTTTAGAATGCCTCCGGGTCGAGCCTCTCGCTCTATCACAAGGACGGAAGCGTCTTCTTCTCTTGCAGAAACAGCGGCGGCGAGTCCTGCCGGTCCCGCTCCGATGATGACGACGTCATATTTCTTCACGGCCCTCTCCTTTCTCTCCAAAGAGGATCCGACTGCCCGGGACACCTTTGCAGACATTTTCAGGTAGGATTTTTGCCTCTTCTGCTATCAGCGGGAGAATCAGTGGAGCGCAGAAGCCTCCCTGACAGCGACCGGACGTGGGGCGTACACGGCGCTTAATTCCGTCGAGCGTAAAGCAGGGGAGAGGGCGACGCATGGCATCTAGAATTTCTCCCTTGCTGATCTCTTCGCAGCGGCAAAGAATTTGCCCGTAATCGGGGTTCTGGCGGATCAGTCGGTCGCGCTCTTTTTCGGGGAGAGAGGCGAGGTGGGGAGGGGCTTTGCGGTAGGGATTGAAGGAAGGGTTTGATGGAACGTTTCCAAACCTGGAAAGATAGGTGAGAGCCATCTTCTCCATCTTCAGCGCAATAGCCGGTGCGGCAGTGAGGCCAGGAGACTGAATCCCTGCAGCGTGGAGGATGTTTTCTGTCTGTCTTCCCTTCTCCAAAATAAAATCTTCTTCATAAGTGGCGGCGCGGATACCGGAAAAGTATGCGATGGTATCTGCCGGGTTCAGCCAGTTCGAGATGTTTTTCTGCTTTTCAAAAACCGCTTGTAGGTTGTCTCGGTGGGTAGAAAAATCTTCCTTTTCTCTCACCTCCACTGCATCCGGACCTACAAGGACATTGCCATGGATAGTGGGAATGATTCCCCCTCCTTTGGAGTGACGGTTTGCATTCCATCCCTGAAGAAATGAGTAGACGCTGTGAATGTTCGCCTTCACTTTCTTGTCGAGAATGACACTGCTGCCCTTTCTGGGGTGGATAGAAAAGAAGCGGTCTCCTGCCATCCGAGCGATTTCTTCGGCAAAGACTCCCGCGGCGCTGATGACAAGCCGAGGATAAATCGTTCCACGGTTCGTGTGAACCGCAGTAATGTACTTTTTCCCTCGCCTGGTAAGATCCATGGAGAGTGCTGCCGTATTTAATGATATTTCTGCGCCATTTTGGATGGCGTTTTCTGCAAGGGCGATCGTGAGATTGAAAGGACAGATAATGCCGGCTCCCTCAAAGAAAAGAGCAAATGCTGCCCGATCGGAAAGGCCGGGCTCCAGCCGATGGAGTTTATTTTTTTCAATGAAGCGGACTTTCCCTGCAACAGAGAGATTGAAATAAAGAAGCGAAGCGATAGCAGGGAG
Source organism: uncultured Clostridia bacterium (assembly GCA_937880545.1). Taxonomy (GTDB): domain Bacteria; phylum Bacillota; class Clostridia; order Peptostreptococcales; family Acidaminobacteraceae; genus DUVM01. Next base: position 9,828 of record CALFKA010000222.1, read on the forward strand.
TTTCATGCTGCGCTTCTGAAAGACCAAGTGCTGGCCCACACGCTCAAAGGGAATATCCAGTTCGCGTGCCAGCTGATCGTAGAGAGGATTTCCCCGGTTGTTGTATTTTTTCTTCAGAAGGCCGGGGAGCAGATCGATGCCGGGATGGATCACCCCGTCGTTTCGAGAGGAGGCGTGGACGGCGACATCATACTCCTTCTCAATTAGAAGAATATCCAGCTTGCTTTTGGTAAGCTCTCTAGCAATGGCGCATCCAATGACCCCGCCGCCAATAATCAGAACATCGGGGTGGCGGCCATCCAGTGAGTTGTCTCTGAGATCGGGAAGGGAGCCAAGGGGATGCTCCATAACCTGCGAATCAGGGACAATATCGTTGACTACATGTGTACGACTGCCTTTTTTTGCTGCCAACAGGCCGGCTTCTACGGCTTGCTGCCATTCAGAACAGTGCCCGGTAAGGTGGATAATACCGTGGTGTTTTTCCCGATGGATCCGACCACTGCACAGTTTGTCAAGCTTATACTGAAGAGATCGTTTCATAGAGCCTCCCTTATAAGTCGGTCAGCCGACTAACTTGACAATAGTGTACTATTTTCTATGGCGCATTGCAAGAGAAAGGCAGAAGGATGGAGAAAACGAGCGTGGTATAATAACGCCAGAGTACTGAGGAAAGAGGTAAGACATGGCTGCACCCTATCTGGACAATATTCGAGACAAAATTTTAAGCTCTGCTAGAAAACTCCTGCACAATAAAGCCTTTACCGATGTGTCACTTGCAGAGATTGCAAAAGATGCCGGAGTATCAAAAGGCAGCGTGTACTATTATTATAAAAATAAAGACCATATTCTCTATGATCTTGCAGACGACTATCTGGCAAAGCTCTACGATGATCTGAGGGTCTGGGTAGAGGATGAAAGCAAAGACACGAGTCTGCCGCGCCTGCTTCAATACATTATTGAGAGAGGCAACACGGACACAGAAAAAGGACTGCGTCTCAACTTGACGATGGACGCGATCAATGGAGATGAGATCCTGAGAGAAAAACTTATGCAGCGCTATCAGCTCTTTTGTAAAGAACTGGATGCCCTGATCAGCGAACGATTGTGTAAGGCGGGAAGAGACGCCTGCGCCGGAAACTTTTACGGTTGGCTGATGATCATCATCGTCGATGGCCTGATGATTCAGACACTGATGGGAAACTGTCTCCTAGAACAGAAAGCATTCACTCATCAGTTGGTAGACCTGATTACCATGCGTCCATCTTGCCAAGATACTCTTCCTGAAGAGACGATGGTGAGGGGACGGTGATATGCATATTGGCAGAGAAAGAAAGCAGATGGCTTTGACTTTCTGCGGTCATCACAATATTACACGAAAAGAAGAAATGGTCTATCTTTGTCTAAAAATGAGCGTTTCTCAATTTACAGCAGTATAAGGGCTTTATCTATGATACTGATTATCAAAGACAATACATATAAACTCACGACATCGAAGAATGTTCGAGCGCTCTCTCCCGGAGGGGAGATTTTTCCCTGTACGGGGTGCTACCAATGTTGGATTCGTACACCCGGCATTTGTGTGATTCAAGACGACTATTGCAGGATGGCTTCCCTTCTCAGTGAGGTGGATGAAATTTTCCTATTAAGCCGTATGACGTATGGAAGTGTGAGTCCTTTTGTAAAGAACGTACTCGATCGTTCACTGAGCTACATGCTTCCCTACTTTGAGGTAAAAGATGACCACTCTCATCATCCGCTTCGCTATCCGAATCGCTTTCGCATGCACTATGCAATCTACGGGGAGGCGACAGAGGGAGAAAAAGAGACGCTGCGAAAAATCGCATCTGCGAATGGAAAGAACCTGGAAGCGGAAGTCGATGTTGAGTTCTTCACGAACTGGAGGGAGCTGGAGGAGGGTATGCGTGAACATTGGATTGATTAACGGAAGTATCCGTAGTAGAGGTGTTTCCGCAAGTCTTCTCGAGGAAGTGAAACTTCTGTTCGATGGAGAAGACATATCATCCTTCCACTGGAAGAGCCGGGAAGAAGCTCTCACCTCTGCAGATACTTTCATAGAATCGAATGCGCTGGTACTGTTTTTCGGCGTCTACTTTGACGGAGTGCCATCTCATCTTCTGGGATGTATGGAAGAGCTGGAGAAAGTGATTTCGTCATGGAAAGAGAAGCCTTCCCTCTATGCCGTCATCAACTGTGGCTATTATGAGGTGAGCAATACAGACCTTTCTTTTGAGATCCTGCGCCACTGGTGCGGGAGGCTTGGAATCCCTTTTAAGGGAGGTATCGCTTTCGGTTCAGCCGGAGGGTATCTTGCCTATCGAAGAATCGCTATGGGTGAGGGACCGAAGGAGAAGCTTTCGCTGGTCCTTCATGACTTAGTCTCCGCTGTAAAGGAAGAAAGGGAGATTGGGATCGCTTCAGTAGATCTTGGGATGAGCAGGGAAGAGTACTTTGTGGATGGCAACAAAGGCTGGGATATCATAGCAAAGAGACAGGGGCTGTCAAAAGAGGATTTGCTGAGAGCTCCCTCTTTTCAACAAGATAAACATTGATAGGAAGCTTGGCACTCATTGCGCGTGAACGAGGATGGTGATGAAAAAGATTCTGCTCGTGTTGCTCTGCTTACTGTTTCTATTTGGGTGCTCTGAAGAGGGGGTGACTGTCATCGATGAACCGTTAGCCAGCCCGGAACTGAAGATAAAGGGTTTTTACCTCGAGCAACGTGCTATGTACTTAATTCCGCACTACATAATAAGTAGGACAGACAACGGATACTTTGTGAAGGTAACGGATACTGTTCAGGAGGATGTATTTCAGTACAGTGATCAGCTTCTCGATGATGAATATGCAAGTCTTGTCGAGATCAGCGCCGAAGAGTTTTGGGAGTTGAGCGACATTCTCCTGAAACACAGGATCTTGGATCTTGATGGATTTCACGAGAGTAAAACATCAGATGTGCTTGACAGCGGAGACGGATTTCGCCTGCTCGTCAGACTGGCTGATCAAAAGGAAATAGCCGCTTCCGGACATAATGTCTTCTTCGAAGGCTATGATGTCTTTTTAAGGGAGCTGACGCAGTTTGTAGACAAGCATACGGATTATTCACGTTATCAGGCAACGGATTTGCTACAGGAAGACCCCGGTTTTCTCCTATTTTTGTTTGAAGATGGAAATGCACTCAAGGTATATAGGCTCGAACTGGAAAAGAGCAATCGGAGATGGAGCATCGTTATCAATGACGGCGATGGGAAATTCACAGGAAAAAGTGTAGATATCGCCGACTATGGTACAGCAACTGAAGAATTACCGTTCGACAGATTCATCCGGATCATCGATTCATTGGACAAGCAGAAAGAAGAAGACTATAGCAACTGGCACGTCACTATTTTGATTACCTTTGAGAATGGCAAAAGGTATGAGTACAGTGCCAATTTCAATGATGAAAATGCCCCGATTGTAAGAGAGATGGTACTTGAGATGAAAGAGTACTATGATGAGCTTAATGGGAACTGAGACTCACTCTGCGATGATAGAGCACTTTGCCTTCACTATAAATACTTACAATTGTTTTTGTCGTATTTGCGGACATAATCCTCTGATGGGTAGAACTATTGCTGGCGACGAGCGTCGGTAGCTCGTTTTTTCATTGAGTGAATGACCGTGGCGGTGCTATACTTAGGGAAGAATCATCACTTATCTGCAGAAAAAAGGAGTCTACCATGCTCGAAACGATTAAAAAAATAGCGCAGGAGATTGGCCCTGAACTCGATGAACTCAGTAAGAACATCTATGACAATCCCGAACTGGGTTATGAAGAATTCAAAGCCGCTGCCTGGCACACCGAACTTCTTGAAAAACACGGCTTTAAAGTGGAAAGAAACACCCTGGATCTTCCGACGGCCTTTGTCGCCACTTATGATTCAGGAAAACCCGGTCTGAAAGTAGCCTATCTATCTGAGTATGACGCACTTCCCTCTATTGGACACGGATGTGGTCACAACATACTGGGAGCGACGAGTACCGGTGCCGGTATCGCACTCAGTCGCGTCATCGACAAAGTCGGTGGACAAGTGGTGGTCTTCGGCACACCCGCTGAAGAGACGAGCGGAGCGAAGGTCCTCTTTGCTGAAGCCGGTCTCTTCGACGACTGCGATCTCGCCCTGATGGCGCACCCTTCTGCAGGGTACGCAAGAAGCGGCAAGTCCCTCGCTCTCTTTGCGATCCAGTTCGAGTTCTTCGGAAAGACGGCGCATGCGGCAAGCCACCCGTGGGAAGGGGTCAATGCCCTCGATGCGGCGCTCGTGACGATGAACGCCGTCAATGCGATGCGCGAGCATATGCTTCCCACATCCAGGGTGCATGGCGTCATTATCAAAGGCGGAGAGGCCGCCAACGTCGTGCCGGAGTATTCGCTGGTTCAGTACTATGTCCGCTCACTCATGAAGTCCTACAACTCCGAACTCGTAGACAAAGTCCGCCGCTGCGCAGAAGCCGGAGCCCTGGCGACCGGATGCACTCTCAAGGTGACCAACTACGAGCTTCCCTATGACAACCTCATCTCCAACGAGACGATGAACGACGTCTTTGCTGAAACACTCTTCGAGCTTAGCGGAATCGAAATCGCGCCAGCCAGAAGCGACACGGGTTCCTTGGATGCCGGACAGGTCAGCCACATCTGCCCGACGATCCATCCGTACTTCGACGTCGCCGACGGAGAAAAGGTCGGAGGCCATACGCGTGAACTGGCTTCCTGCACCCTCACAGACTACTCCAAAGAGCAGATGCGAAATACCCTCGCAGCCCTTGCGTTGACGGCTTACCGTATCATGGAAGACCCGGAGCTCTACAAAAAAGTCCGCAAAGAATTTGAAAACGCACCCAAATAAACACACAAGACGAGGAGCAGAGGATATTGTTCTGCTCCTCTGTCATTAAGATCTGAGGTAAATATGACATTTATTAGATCGGAAGAGCGTCGTGTAGGGAAAGAGT
>CALFKA010000223.1 GCA_937880545.1 uncultured Clostridia bacterium
CTCTTCCGATCTTGACGATACTCATCAACAATACCAGTAAGACTCCTGTCTACCAGCAGGTCGCAGTCCAGATCCGCCAGGCCATGCTAAAAGGGATTCTTTCAGAAGGGGAAGCACTTCCCTCTGTCCGGAGTCTCTCCAGTGATCTCGGAGTCTCCATCATCACTATCAAAAAAGCCTACGACCTTTTAGAAGATCAGGGCCTCGTCGTCACACAGGCAGGCCGCGGCACCTTTGTCCTCGAGAAGAATCTCGACTTGGTGCGCGACTTCAAATTAAAAGAAATCCAAGACATCCTCTCACGCGCCATCGACGCTGCCAGATCCAACGGCATCTCACAAGAGGATGTGCAGGAACTATTTACACTTCTTTGGGAGGAACCACATGCTGAAGATTAATCAAGTCGAAAAAACATACCCCAAGTTTCACCTGGGTCCGGTCAGTCTCACCTTGCCTGAAGGCTATATCATGGGTCTCGTCGGAGAAAACGGCGCCGGCAAGAGCACTCTTATCTATACGATTATGAACCTGCTACACCCCGAGAGCGGAGATGTCAGCATCTTTGGAATGGACTATAAGACCAGCGAAGTGCCGATCAAAGAGCAGATCGGGTTTGTCTATGAAGAAAACTCTTTCTATGAAAACCTCAAACCAGCCGCTATGGCAAGGCTCCTAAAGCTCAGCTACAAAAACTGGGATGAACAGACTTACCTGCGACTGATGAATCAATTCTCTATCCCGGAAAAGCCACTGAAAAAACTCAGTAAGGGGCAGAGAGGCATGTTCCATTTTATTGCCGCACTCAGCCACCAGGCTCGTCTTCTCATTCTCGATGAGCCGACCGTAGGACTCGATCCAATCGTAAGACGTGAGATTCTCGATGAACTCAGACGCTATGTTGAGCCGGGCAATCGAAGTATTCTCTTCTCAACACATATCACTTCAGACCTCGAGCAAATTGCCGACCTCATCACCTTTATCCACAAAGGAAAAGTTCTCTTCAGTAAAGATGTAGAGGATCTCAGAGAAAGCTATCACATTTTGAAGGGATCTCCCGAGACGATGAATCATCTTCCACTTCTGGGAAAACAGATGAAAAAAACTCACACCCAGGGACTGTATGAGGGCGAGCTTGGAGTTCTCGAGGGCGTAGAAGTTGAGGTAGAGCCTGCTACTCTCGAAGACATCATGTTCTTCATGAAACGAGGAGACATCAATGATCCATTTTCTTAAGCTTGAATGGCAGACCATGATAGAAGAGAAATCCATCAAGAAAGCTTTTTCATTTCTTCTTTTTTACTTCATCTTCTTTGTTGGATTTACCGTATACGTTGGAAAAAACGACAACAGTTATGGTTTCTTCCCTGTACTGGCAACTTTGTTCTTTCTTCCTATCATCATACTGATCTTTGAAACGGGCCAAACGAATCCGCTGAGAAGACTTCTGCCTTCCCTTCCCTTTACTAGAGCGGAGATCTTCTGGGGACGCACGCTCTCAAAGCTGATCATATGGCTAAGCACCCTTCTTGCCTCCTATCTGCTAAGCCTTGCACTCGACTCGTTCCTCTCATCAAAGCCCGGTCCGACGGCTGTTTTTATAGCGATCGGTTTGAGCTTTATCTTTCTTTCGCTTGAACACCTGTTGATACTGTTATCGGGAAAAACAGCCACTCTCGTGAGGAGTGGTTTGTCAGGTGGCACCATGGGGTTGTTCATATCCTCGGGACATGTCATTATCCAGACGCTCGCAGAGCTCTTTCCAAAGGGCTACACATTTATGGCAGGATCGTTTCTCCTAGGTGGTATCCTGATCCTCATTAACAAAACCATCTATGAAAGGAGAGCGCTGTGATTGCTATTATCTATGATCGCTTAATAAAAAGATACAAATGGTTCCTTCTCTATGCCCTCATCAGCGCAGCAGCCATTGCGATTGCCGCTACGCAAAAACCCACTTTTCCCATCTATCTGTATATTCTATTTTGCTTTTACTGGAACGGCATTTTCAAAACGATCGGGACCGGGGTTCATTGGAAACTCGCATGGAGCCTGCCTCTTTCTGACAGGGGTATTCTAGTGGGTACAGCCATCAGTCAGCTTCTGCTTGGCTGGAGTATGAACCTCCTCCTCTACCTGGATCTACGCATATGGATGCCTCTGCCTTGGCAGATACTTCTCCTCTCCTGCATCGTCTCCCTCTTCACCGATCTCTTCATCATGGGAATGGAGTTTTTAAAGGATAGCCGGATAAAAGCCATTGCCGTCGTCGCCTGGATGGTTGTGATATATGCTCTTCCTCTTGTCTTGAAAGGAAACATTCTGGAAAAAGCCGTTCAGGTATATCTTGAGTGGCCACTGTTCCAGAAGATCCTCCCCTTCTTATTCATCTATCTCATCGGACTTGCTGTCATCAGGCATCTCTATAAGTACTTTAAAAGGACCTATGAAATGTCACAGGCGTGACGAGCACGAGTCGAATTTCCCAACTCATGTATCACCGATGCATGAGTTTTTCTATTGCATTTCATTGAAGTCCATATGATTCTGCTTGACTCTTATTCGTTTTTTCAGATTAATATACTTTTTTCAAGAATAGGGAGATAGAACCATGAACGACGTTATCCCTGGAACCGGGTACCGCTACCCAGTGCCTGTGCTTCGAGGAACTGATTGAGGATGGATTCTATCAAGGGAACCAGTGCCTCAGGAGTCTGAGAGAGAAATAGTCCTTTGATGATATCGGGTTCTAGTGTAGTACTGATACTACGTCATGAGAAAGCACAAGCGAAATGCACCATTTCTCCATTAGCTGACGAATGATTTTTTCTCCGACTATCTATCCCTTCATACAAATAGAAAACGACGCGTCATCTTGCGTCGCTTCCCTTTTTTGTGTTATTCAGATGCATGATCTCTTATGAAAGAACATCCTCTATCTTTAGCTCCGGTGGGACAGGGCAATTATATTTTTCAACCTTGGTTCTTTGCGCAAACTCGTCTTTGGCTCTCTCAAGGATCTCCGGATTGTTGAGGACCTTCTCGACAAATCGGACCATGGTGCGGGCAGCATAGAGCATTCCCTTCTCACCGATTGAGTGGCCCGATGTCGCTGTAATGTGCCAGCTGTGGCCGGTGGCCAGGCTATTTTGTGTGGCGGTCATAAACATGACCAGAGGCACGATATAAGAGACATCGCCTACATCAGTAGAGCCTCCCATATGCTCGCGCATGATTCCCATGGCTCCTGTATGGATACTTTCATAGTTTTCGTCTGCAGATAGTCGTTCATACTGACTGTTTGTCTTATTGAGAGCTTCGGCAAAGTCTTTTTCTTCCTGTGTGTACTCGGGTCCCTTGACCTCTTTCATCGCTTCATCCATCACTTCAATGAGTGGCTCGTTGGGAAGAATCTCGTAACAGCCTCCCCTGCTTTTCAGCTCATACGATGTCTCTGTCATGGTCGCTGCACCTTCAGCACATTTCTTCACTCTCTCAAAGGTCTCGAGAAGATGTCTGCGGTTGTTGGCACGGGTGAAGTACAGCACACTTGCTTTATCGGGGACGATGTTGGGGGCTCCCCCACCGTTTGTGATCTGATAGTGGATGCGCACATCGTCAGTGACATGCTCTCTCAGGTAGTTCGCTCCTATGTCCATAATCTCCACAGCGTCCAGTGCGCTTCTTCCATTTTCCGGGTCTCCCGCTGCATGGGCGGTCTTTCCCTTAAAGTGAAACTCACCGGACTCAAGGGCTGTCATCGTGGTGCCGACGACCATGTTTCTCGTTGAAGGATGCCAGGAAACGGCAAGATCGAGCTCTTTAAAGGCACCTTCTCTTGCCATGAAGCCCTTGCCAACCAAGATCTCTTCTGCCGGACATCCGTAGAGCACTACTGTGTAATCCTCTTTTGATGTCATGCCTTCTTTTAGCGCAATTGCTGCCGTGAGATGCGCCGCCGCCATGAGGTTGTGACCACACCCGTGTCCGGGGGCGCCTTCTTCCACTTCTTCTTTCTTTGTGGATACCTTCTGGCTAAGGCCCGGCAGTGCGTCATACTCGGCGAGAAGTCCGATGACGGGGGATCCGCTCCCGTAGACTGCGCGAAATGCCGTGGGAATCCCACCATAGCTTTCTTCTACCTCAAAGCCCTCTTCTTTTAAAACCCGAATCAGTTCTGCTGAGGAGCTCACCTCTCGAAAAGCCGTCTCCGGCACGCTCCAGATCTTCTTTGAGACCTCTCGCATTCTCTGTTCGTTATCCTCCATCCACTTGTTTGCATTCTCTGCGTTCATTGACCTCTCCTTATCGATTTTCATTACAAGTTTATGCTTTAAAAATATGCACTGAGAGTTAAAAGTAAATTAGTGAACCTGTTACATTACGTTTGAAATACTTGTGGTCTATATACCCTTTATAGACTTTTTTGCCTTAAGTTATATCAGACCTCAAAATCTATCGTGATTAATACTGACAAAGCCCTTATAGTGATGTAAATTGAGAAAGACTCTTTTGGAGATAAAAAAGGACCTTTTCTCCCTTTATGTAACATAGTGTTGAACCTTACATACCACACGGAGAAAACATTGGCTCAACATAATCTTACACAGAAACATGACATCGTCAATTGATTCTTTCTCTCTCAGACTCCGTAGCAAAAATGCGTTGGAAGGACTCAGCCAAGAGATTCGCCGTTATGAGAGAATAAACGACGTATGGATCAGCGACAGTAAATGGTTTGATATGGGCGGGCTACCGGTCCACGCAGGCCTACTCAGGAATCTTCTGAGGTGGATCGAGTGATGTAAAGAGAAGATTGTGGCTCCGTTCTCTCTTCACACTCTGTTGCGTAGGAAGGAGTTTGCACTATCTTTAGAACTTGGCTTAACACTCTAGATTTAAATGAATTTTCTCAAATACTATTGTTACTTTATCCACTTGATGTCATATAGTTCCATCTGTACAATAAGTCTTGGAGAGTATGCGAGATGAAGTATGATCAGATAATTCTGGAAAATGACTCACTTGTTATTAATAACAAGAATCAAATTAAGTTCGATAATATTTATCGATGTTCATATGTTTTTCCGGCAATTCTAACAAAAGGAAGGAAGTAGCTCTCAACCCGCATTCCCGTTTCTGCCTTGTTTTGCTTAGAGTTTTATATTCCTCAAAAAATTGGTGGACGTTTTCTTAGCCAAGCGAAAAAAAGTACTGTTCTCCAGCTAAAAGATATGGCCTCCGTTCATACATTAGTGGCTAAACTTCCCAAGGAAATTTTCTTAATTGACATTTCGAATACCGACTTTCCACTCACTCCGCTTCCACTGAGCACTGGTATCGTAGAAGCTAAAATTAAATGTAATGATTATATCCGAGCTGCCACCACAGGAACAAATGCTTACGGTCGTTCCGGATTAGTGTCTCCTGTGGTTTCTATGAAACACAACCCTTCTGATCAAAATATTGAGATCCACTATTTAGGTACAACTAGTAGTATGTTTTCTAGCCAGTATTTCAGCAAAAACCCACTGCTTTATTATGATTTAAAAAGAGCAGACTCTATTACCTCTATAATTGAAGAATATACAAATAATTATAGATCCGTCTGTCTATTTGAGAGGCACAGTATTGAGAGAGATGAAAACGCTTCAGGATTATGGTTTCTCCGGTTAGAAAATTCTTTTCCCTCTTCTGTTGATGCTGCCTTATGGATAAATAGGCTTACACGCGAGCAATAATCAACACTATCTTAAAAGAGAGGATTGAAACGGGCGAGTAAGTCCTACTTACTAGCCAGTATCTCAAGATGCTGGCTTTCACTACGTTCAAGGCCTATGTCTTTTCTTCCCTTTCTCTTATCATACTATTGCCTGCGTAGAGAGAAACTGTTTAGGTTTAGCTTGTACTATTTATATTCTAGAACGGCAATGGACTAACATCTTTAATAAAAAGCGCTTACCATTGAATCACTTTAGATATGTCAAAGTATAAGCGCTTTTTATTCTATGTGCTAAACCACTCTGCAGGTAGCAAATCTTTCTCTAAATCAGCTAAGCCAAGATAGTACGTTGTAAATGACAGTCAAAACTGCCATGATGGCTGACAATGAAACAGATACAATCATCCTAACTTTTGAGGGACGCTTAGCACTATTTGGATCGCGAAACTGCTTGACCTGCCAAAAACAAAATACTACAAGTAGGGGAAGGTATACTAATGACATTTGTCCATAAGTGAAAACCTTTCTTTCAGTCGCAATCATAGTCATAAGTAAACATGCCACGAAGTACATTAGGATGCCAGTGGATATTAACTCACTGCGTTTATTCTTACTTGTTGTATTTGTTTCTTTCATAATTGTCTCAATAATCCAATTAACGAACTGAATTCTCCCTTCTTTTTATCACCATCTTTTATACAGGAGTTAAACCCAGTATTTAGTTGTCTTTTAACGAAGTATTCTAATTCATTCTTGAATCTCTCTGCGTTAGTTTTGATTAGACTAGCCCAGGTAGAATCAGCAAACCTATACCGACGATAATAGTCCAGAAAATGCAAATATAGGCGCAATAACCCCATACCTTTTTTAGAGGAACGTTGACAACCGCGAGAGCGGGGATTAAATACAAAGGCTGCAAAAGGTTCGTACACTCATCACCATATACGAAGGCATTCAAAACATCTGGAATAAAAGCTCCCTTTTCTATAGCAAGAGGGATCATGATAGGACCTTGTACGATCCACTGTCCTCCTTGCGAGGGAATGAACAGATTCAAAATCCAAGCAGAGAAAAACGTAAAAGCGGGAACAGTATTAGCTGTAGTGATTCCAGACATAGCCGTAACTAGCATTTCTCCAAGACCAGAAGCTGTCATCATACCCATGATTGCTCCATAGAACGGAAACTGAATCATAACATCAGTTGCAAGTGTCATAGAATCTCGAATCGCCGCAATAAACTTTTTAGGAGTATTGTATACTATTGCGTTAGCAGTGATAAAAAGGAAGATCATAAAGTTCAAGCTTAAAGAAGCAAGAAAACCATTCGTGACGAAACTATAGATTGCATAAACAATCCCTATTAGTCCTACAATCATCATCAGAAGACGAGATCCATTCATTCTGTCAGCAGGAGTTGGGTTCACGATGTCTTCTTCGATTAAGTCAGTTCCTGCCATATTTCCATGAAACTCTATTACTTCTGAGGCCGGAGGTGTGGTTAGAATCGAAACTAACATGATTACTGCCGCTAAAATGACCCAAAGGATGATATTCATCGGATTGTATGTAGTTTGAGCCTGTGTAAGAACCCCTATCTGTTCTACCATGAAATGACCATCACTTGCTACAAGAGCGTAAAGAGAAGAAGAGGGTGACAAGCACTGCCCAAGTATCATGGTAGTATAACCTGAGGCGATCATCATAGGGAAGTGTAGACCTTTGACATTTTTTGCCATGCGCATAGCCAAAATGGGAGTAACTATTGCGCAGAAAGCCCAGTTTACAAAAGACGAGATGAATCCAAACAACATGAGAACTAGCATGCTGCCTCGGGGAGTATTAGCTACAGTTGCAAGTCTATCAAGTGCCTTTCCAATAATAGGAGCTTTAGCAAAAGCAGCGCACACTACCACCATAATGGTCATTTGGAATGCAAATGTTGATTGTGTCCAAAAACCATCATACCAATACTTAACCATCAAAAGAGGGTTAGTCCTGGTAAAAACCATCCCAAGTATAAATGTCAGTAGCGCAAGAATTACACAAAACACGAAAGAGTCTGGTATTAATTTATCTGCCGCAAATTGAAATTTCTTCGATAATCTCCAGAAAAAATTGCCTTTGTCTTGTTGAACTGTAACTGGTTTTGACATTTTACTTTTTTCCTTTCTTAAAGTTACTTTAATAACTTCTCTAGCTCAGCCCAAGAATAGTTCGAGCTTCCTCTGGTGTAGCAACTTCACAGCCGAACTCTTCAATGATACGAACAGCACGTTCGACAAATTGTTTATTGCTTTCTGCAAGTTGTCCCCTGTAATACATCACATTGTCTTCCATTCCGACACGAACATGGCCCCCCATTGCCACTGTTGCATACAAAATTTCCATAGCTATTTGGCCCACCCCAAATGCGCTCCAAGTAGAACCGGGGCAAAGTTGATCCATAGTTTCCTTCATAAAGACTAGATTTTTAACCGAGCCCGTAATACCATTTGCACAGCCCATACAGAACTGAAAATGTAAGGGTGCTTTCAGAATTCCTTTTTTCTCGTAGTATGCCGCATTCGCTATCATTCCAGGATCGAAAGTTTCTATTTCTGGTTTCGTATTTGTTTTCTGAAAAAGCATCCCTAACTTCTCAAGGAAAGGAGGACTGTTGATGAAAAGGCTTGTATGTAGCCAGTTCATAGACCCACAATCATAGGAGGCCATTTCGGGTTTTAGCTCTATAATATGAGCCATTCTTGTCTCATCAGTCGCGTTCAAATCTCCAGAGGTTGTCAAGTTCAAAATGACATCACATTCAGGATATTTACTCTTTAAGAGATCAATTGTCTCTCTAAATCTGTTTAGATCCATCGTGCCATTACCTTCTTCATCCCTCATATGAAGATGGGTAATTGCAGCACCAGCTTTCCAACACTCATAAACATCATTGCAAATCTCTTCGGGGGTCATAGGTATATTAGGATTATTTTCTTTTTTTGGCCAAGCACCTGTGAGGGCGGCGGTGATGATCCGTTTATTTTCTAAGTCCTTTTTATTCATGTCAATTCCTCTCATGTTGATTTTATTTTTTATAGAGCATTTTAATTAAATAAGTGTTTAGATCCTCCGTTTTTTTCTTTTTTTCTTCGTCTGTCCACTTGTAAAAACCTTGATTTGTTTTAAAGCCAATTTTTTCTTCTGCATTGAGTTTTTCAAGTAAAGGGGATGGGTGATGGCTATCTTCAATGTATGGTAGTAAATAATTGTGAATATTCAGCGTCAGGTCTAAACCTACCATATCTGCATTCTCGAGAGCAGATAGTTGTGGAAGTCTGAGACCAAATGAGTTTTTTATCGCTATGTCTACTGTTTCAGCATCTGCGATGCCATTCTCTACAATTGAGATTGCTTCTCTCCAGAGTGCATGTTGCAATCTATTTCCAATAAATCCAGGCACGTCTTTATTGCACAAGCATGGCTCTTTTCCTACTCTTGTCATAAATTCCAGATCGGAAGAGCACACGTCTGAACTCCAGTCACATCACGATCTCG
>CALFKA010000224.1 GCA_937880545.1 uncultured Clostridia bacterium
CTATCTATCAGTTCAGAGACCTCAAGCTCAGTGACGAAGTCCCCGGCTTTGATGGCTGCTTTGCAGGCGTGCATGACAAGTTCTTCTGTCGGCAAGCGCTGTGCGGCAGAGCTACCCGCTAAAAAGTCAAGAATATATTGTTTCGCCTGAGCCTGTGTAAAGAGATGTGGAATGGCACGCACGATCAGCTGTTGTTCTCCGAAAAGATCAGCTTCAAAGCCGGTCCGTGTCAGCTCCTCGCGGATACCTTCCCAGGCGGACTTCTCGTCCACACCGAAGGGGATACTTATCGGCACCATCAGCCCCTGTGAATGGATTTTCTTACTCTGATAAGCGTTCAAGAAAGACTCAAAGAGCACTTTTTCATGGGCGGCATGGTGATCCATGATATACAGAGATCCACGCGCCTCAAAAAGTTGATAGCTGTTGAGAAAGGAACCGATGTAGCGGAGCTCTTCTAAAAGAGAGACATAGGTGATCATTGGCTCGCTCACCTGCTCAAGGATCTGTTCCTCTTTTTCTTTTAAAGCAGTAAATGTAAAACTAGAAAAGTCGGGGAACGTCAGTGGTTCTATAATTTCTTCTTTTATGGCAGGTTCGATTACTTTCGGCTGCGTAACACTCTGCAGTTCAGTAATGGCCTTTTCCTGGTAGAGATTCTTTCTCAGCGCTTCCCGAAGGGGTGTGAGGATCTCTTTCTCCTGATAGAGTCTGACGTGTTCTTTCCGTGGATGCAGATTGACGTCGACGCCCTTCGCCTGCGTCTCCAGCCAGAGAATGGCCATCGGATGACGTCTGGCGGGAAGTAGACCTTCATAAGCTTTTGAGAGAGCCTCTTTCAGTTCGGGGT
This sequence comes from uncultured Clostridia bacterium, assembly GCA_937880545.1. Classification (GTDB taxonomy): domain Bacteria; phylum Bacillota; class Clostridia; order Peptostreptococcales; family Acidaminobacteraceae; genus DUVM01. The sequence continues at coordinate 851 of CALFKA010000224.1, forward strand.
TTTCTACGAGACGTCCATTGATAAGAAAGATCATGCGGCGCCTGTGAGAAAGTGAATAACCCAGAGCGCTCTGTACGCCCTCTACTCGGAAGTGTTCTGTCTCGAACGAAAAGGGCAATAGGTGCGAGAGTACTTCTTCACCAAAAACAGAAAGAATGGCTCCCGACGCTTCTCCGTCACCTCTGGTGGAAAAGAGACGGCGATGATCTACTGTATAGGAAATGGCCACTTGCGGGTTTCCCACAGCAAACGCACCGACAAACTGTGTGATCCTACCTTCAAGTACTTGTTGTCGTTTCTGAAAGTTTGCAAGGACAGGAGTATTGTAAAAGAGGTCTTCGACATCAATGCGTGTGCCTCGATCTCTGGCGATTCGCTGGAGACTTAAAGCATTGCCACCATAGACGAGCATTTCAAATCCCTGCTGCTCCTCTTGCGAGCGGCTCTGCAGAGTCACTTTGCTGACCGCAGCGACAGAGGCCAGGGCTTCCCCGCGAAATCCCATCGTCCCGATTTCATACAGATCATGGACATCCCGGAGTTTACTGGTGGCATGGCGTTCAAAGACAAGTGGCGCATCATCGAAAAATATTCCTTCCCCATCATCGATGATACTGATCTTTGCAAGTCCTCCTGAGCGGATATCTATATCAATGCGCCTGGCCTTCGCATCCAGCGAGTTTTCCAAGAGTTCTTTGATCACACTGAGTGGTTCTGTGATGACTTCTCCAGCAGCGATGCGATTTGCCACACGCTCCGTCAGTCGTTCAATTCTCATGCTCTCTCCTCTTTACTATAGCGTCGAGAAGGTTGAGTGCTTCCAGAGGGGTCACTTCATCAATGCGCACGCCGCTCAGTAGATCTTCATAGGGGTCAAGACTCTCCTCCGGGAGATCAACCGCTTCAATCCTGCGCAGTTCATTCTTTTCCAGTTCAGTCAGCACCTTTTGCGCTCGCACGATTAATTCCTCCGGAAGACCTGCCATGCGCGCTGCCTCGACGCCATAGCTTCGAATGCTTTTGCCGGGAAGAATCTTTCGAAGAAAGACAAGTTCTTTTCCGAGTTTTCTCAGTGTTATACGGTAATTCTTTACACCTTTTGATATTCCTTCCAGCTGTGTAAGTTCATGATAGTGTGTGGCAAAGAGGGTGCGTGGATGTAGCTCTTTTCTTGTGAGATACTCAACGAGTGACCAGGCGATACTTAAGCCATCAAAAGTAGATGTCCCGCGACCGATTTCATCGAGGATGACAAGAGATTCATTGGTGGCATGCTGGAGAATATACGAGAGTTCACTCATCTCCACCATAAATGTGCTTGCACCCATTGCCAGATCATCGCTTGCGCCTACGCGGGTAAAGATGGCGTCGAAGAGAGGAATCACAGCTTCACTTGCCGGGACAAACGAGCCGATCTGCGCCAAAAGGACCGTGAGCGCTACCTGACGAAGATAGGTGCTCTTTCCGGCCATGTTCGGTCCGGTGAGAATAAAGAAGCGATTCTCCCGATCCATGATCAGGTCATTTCTGACAAAACGGTCTCTGCCAATGATCTTTTCAATCACGGGATGACGGCTGTCACGCAGGAAAAATTTTTCCTCTTCGGTCAGTTTCGGACGAACATAGTCTTCTTCCAGCGCAAGCTGGGCAAAAGAAGCCAGCACATCGACATGGGATACGATCCCTGCTACCTCGAGAATGTCGTTTGAAAAGCTTCGGAGCCAGACAATCAACTCTTCATAGATGCTGCGTTCTAATTCGTTGCGTTTCTCTCCGGCGCTTAAGATCCGCTCCTCTAGATGCTTGAGTTCTTCGGTAAAATAACGCTCACTCCCTCTCAGCGTCTGCTTTCTTATGAAGTGCTCCGGAACGAGATGAGAGTAACTGTTCGTAACGTCAAAGAAATAGCCGAAGACACGATTATACTTGATCTTGAGATTTTTGATTCCGGTGGCTTCTCGCTCCCTTTCTTCTAGTTCAATCAGCATTTCACTGCCATGTTCAATGGTATAGACATATTCCTGGAGTTGGGCATTGAATTCCGGACGGATGTAGCCGCCTTCTCTCGTAGTCGCTGCCGGCTCCTCCAGTATGGTCTGATCCATTCGCTCCACCAGTTCTGACAGCGTATCGGGAATATCAACTGATCCGATCGGCAGCGCGAGCAGTGCATCTACGACTTCCGGCAACTCAGCCAGGCTTCGAGAGAGGGTAAGAATTTCCTTTGGGTTTAGCGTATTGTAGACAAGCTTTGAAACTAACCGCTCCAGGTCTCCTACCTGCTTAAAACTTTTTCTAAGCCTTGTTCGCGTCAGGTCGTCACGATAAAGAGCTTCTACGACGTGCTGACGCACGAGGATTTCTTCTCTATCGCGAAGGGGTCTTCGGACCCATCTGCGAAGAAGTCTTGCTCCCATGGGATTTGTCGTTCGGTCAATCACCCAGAGCAACGAGCCTCTTTTTTCTTTGGTACGGAGTGTCTCAAAG
>CALFKA010000225.1 GCA_937880545.1 uncultured Clostridia bacterium
GATAGACAATCCACGAATTAGCCAGTGTAAGAGTATCCATAAGTCCCCTTTCTAAAAAGGTCCGTAGCCGATGAGATGGGCGACAACGAGCCAGCCGATGCTCAGTCCTACAATCGACAGTTGCAGCAAGAGCGACCAGCGCATGTATTTAGTATAGCTCACCCCCGCAAAACCAAGAGCAATCAGAAGTGCGGCATTTGTTGGGTAGAAAACATTGCTAAAACCATCTCCGAAGAGATACGCTTGAACGGCGCTCTGCCGGGTGATGCCCAGGAGGTCACTGAGAGGGATCGCCAGGGGCATAATCAAAAGGGCCTTGGCGCTTCCCGAACTGATAAAAAACTCTAGCGTAAGCACAATAAAAAACAGAAGCAAAAGAGCGCTGAGTGGGTGCAACCGCTCCATGACAGAGGAGCTGTAGAACAAGATCGTATCGATGATCTTCGCCTCCGTGATGACGTACTTCACACTCATGGCAAGGAGGATGAGAAGAATAGCCGGCGCTACGGCAACAATCCCCTGCACGACATCCTTCCATACCCCTCCCGGATGGTAGCGACTTACGACGCCACAGACAATTCCGGAGATCAAAAACATCAGTGCGATGATCGGAAGCACAAGCCCTGAAAGCGTTTCACTGAAGACCGATGCCACCATGACCGCCAGCATAAGAAGAAGGGAGAGGTAAAATATCTTTCTCGCCCTCAGGACATGCGGCGATGCCTTCACAGCGCAGATCTCTAAAAGACCACTATCACTCCCCTTTTTCTTCAGAGACTTCGCATAGCGGATGAGAAAACCCACAAGGAGCAGGTAGACACTGAGAAAGATCAAAAGACGAAGGAGCAGTCCTGAAAAGCGCGGAAGAGACGCCAGCTCCTGTGCAATCCCCAGTGTAAAGGGGTTGAACGTCGCACAACAGAAACCAAAGCCCACGGCCAAAAGACTCATGCCGAGACCCAGGAGTGCATCCCAACCCATGGAGTAGCTGAGCGATAAAACCATCGGCACCAGTACGATGACTTCTTCAAAGGTGCCAAACACAGAGCCCATCGCCATGAAGAACAGACAGAGAGAAGCGATCAGCAGGTAGGGGGAGGTTGAGAATCTCTGCACGATGCTCTCGACAATGCTCGGAAGAATGCCGCTCTTTTCCAGGATTGTAAAGGTCGCACCGACAAAGAGAATGAATAAAGAGATGACGATCGCAATCGTCCCATCCTCTCCAAAGAGAAGCATGACCGGCGCAAGAAGCCACAGAATCCGAGAAGATCCCGTTTCTTCGACAAAACGGAAACTCCCCGGAACAAGTCTCTCAACCCCATCCATCTCTACCCGATCATACTGGATAGTGTCAACTTGTTGTAGGTCAGAAAAGAAGGTTGCTCTCCTGCTTCGAGGTTGTTTTACTGTTTTTACTGGATGAACCCGCCTCGCTGGATGCCCTTCATCCAGCCTCCCAGAGATCCCCCTGCGTTCTCCA
>CALFKA010000226.1 GCA_937880545.1 uncultured Clostridia bacterium
CATTGTTCCTCCTGTTCTGCTATTATTGTAGCATGCTCGTGCTATAATAGCCGAAGGAGGATGTAGAATATGAAATATGAATTTTCTGAAGTTGCTGATGTTATCCTGAAGCCTGTTTTTGGCAGTGAGAAAGTAAAAAAAGGTTCCCTACTTCTGGAACCGGGAGCAGAGACACTGACTCTGCTTGTAGGTCTGGGAGAAAGAGAAGCTGTCAGCACCGCCACGGTGCGGGAGGCATTCTTTGGGGTTCCCGGAGAACTGTGCAAATACGAAGCGAAAAAGGCGCTTCTAAGTGAACTCGAAGATCCTGCGCTGCTCGCCGCTGCTTTTGAAGGGCTGTGGATGGGCAACTACGTCTTCACAAGATATAAAGAAGATAAATTGGCCGACAAGAGACTGGAGACTCTCTGTGTCCCCGAAGTCGAGGGACTGAAAGAAAAACTGGAGGAGAGCACCCATCTGATGGAATCGGCCGACTTTACCCGATACCTCGTCAACACGCGTGCGATCGATCTGTATCCGGAGACGCTGGCACAGCTGGCAAAAGAAGAACTTGAGCCACTGGGCATCGAAGTGGAAGTTTTCGGAAGAAAGAAGGCGCAGGAGCTGGGACTTAAAGCCTATCTTGCCGTTGCAGAAGGCAGCGATAAAGAACCTCAGGTTATCATCGCCAAGTACAACGGAGCAGGCGACGCTCCCTATGCGGCACTTATCGGAAAAGGGCTGACCTATGATTCAGGCGGTTACGATGTCAAACCGGGTGACGGTATGTTTACCATGTTTGGTGACATGGCCGGATCCGCTACGGTTCTGGGTGCTATCCGCGCAATTGCTGCATCAAAACTTGAAAAGAACGTCGTCGCAGTGGTGCTCGCATGTGAGAACCTGATCGACGGATCTGCCTATAAAAACGGAGATATCATTTCATCGCATCTTGGAAAGACGATTGAAATCGTGTCGACCGACGCAGAAGGCCGTCTGACGCTGGCCGATGCCCTCAGCTACACAGAAGCGACCTTCCATCCTTCCTATATGATCGATGTCGCCACCCTAACCGGTGCGGTGGTCATCGCTCTTGGCGATGTAGCGGCAGGCGCGGTCACAAATAATGATGAACTGATGAAAGATATGCTGAAAGCAGCGGAGCATGCAGATGAACTCATCTGGGAACTCCCTGCCTATGAAGCCTACAAAGAACAGTACAAATCGACCTTCGCCGATCTCAAAAATACCGGCGGCCGAGGAGCCGGTACCATTACGGCCGGGCTGTTCCTCGGAGAATTCATTCAAGATACACCCTGGGTACACTTGGATGTCGCAGGCGTCACCTATCGTCACGACAAGGCGAAGCCCCCTTATCCGCAAGGAGCTTCCGGCTACGGAGTCAAAGCGCTGTATCATCTTGTAAAGAACAGGTAAAAAACTATGGTTTCCAATAACTTCAAAACGGTGCTGTACCATCTGTTGTGGTATTTCCTGATCGTATCCGTGTTCTTCTTTGACAATATGCGCTCAATCTTTACCGGTCTCGTCAGTGACCCCATGAAACAAGTGATGATTCTGGGGATCGCCACGGTGGTCTTCAGCACTCTTTTTGCCATCCTGTTCCTCCGAGGCCAGGGGTCTTTTATGGCGAATTTCAATTCTGTGGCCAGCCTGGTGATCATGAATATCCTCTTGTCACTTGGCCTTGCAGTAGGCGTACTCTTTAAACGATTTGACCTGCCGTCGGCGGGCATGGGACTTTTGCTCTTCCTGCTGCAGCTTGTCATGGTGATGGGTGTGCTCACGGCCAAACGAAGAAGTTAAATGTAAAGTTAGTAACATGATGAAGTGCCTTCTCCTCCGAGCAGGCACTTTTTTTGCGAGAAGAATGGACGAAATTGTGGCGTGGAGTAGAAATCGGGGGTATAATTATTCCTAGTAGTTAGTAGGAATTGAAGAGCAGAGAGGTTTATATAATATGAACTGGAAATATACATTGCCCGATGTCAGCTGCGCGGCTTGTGTGAGCCGGGTGGAAAAGACGCTGGGAGCTATGCCCGGGGTGGAGAGCGCCCAGGTCAATCTCCTGACAAAAGAACTCCGCGTGAAGGCGGATGAAGCCAAAGTCAGCGAGACGCAATTGGAAGAGAAGCTGAAGAGCATCGGTTACCCGGGAATCAAAAAAGAAGACCAGGTGAGCACAGTACTAAAGATCGAAGGCATGTACTGTGCGGCTTGTTCTGCGCGCATTACAAAAGTACTGGAGAGACTGCCGGGCGTGGAGAGCGCTCAGGTCAACAACCTGACCGGACAGGCTAAGGTGACGTATGATTCGTCGGTGGTCGGAAGACGGGAGTTTCGCGAAGTGATCGAGAAGGCAGGGTATGAACTTCTTGATGAGGAGAAACCTGTGGAAAAAGAGGTGCCTCTCTTCTCGGGAGAACTACTCCTCGCGATCATCTTTACAGCCGTTCTTCTCGTTGTGGCCATGGGGCCGATGATCGGGATGCCTTTTCCCGCCATGCCTCCTCTTGCCTACGGGCTTCTCCAACTGGCACTGACGATCCCGGTCGTCTACGTGGGCAGGCGCTACTACGTGGTAGGCTTACGTTCCCTCTTTCAGCGAGCTCCCAATATGGACTCCCTGATCGCCTTGGGAACAGGAGCGGCCATTGTCTATAGCCTCTATGCACTTTTCATGATCGCCACCGGTCATGACCACTTTTCGCATCAGTTGTACTTTGAAAGTGCTGCTACGATTATCACTTTGATCAAGCTTGGCAAGACCTTGGAAGAAATCAGTAAGAAGCGAACGGGTGCCTCTATAGAAAAATTGATGGATCTCACGCCGAAAAAAGCTACGCTTCTAGTAAACGGAGAGGAAAAACTCATCGCGGCAGAAGAGATCCGAAAAGGGGATATCCTTCTCGTGCGTCCGGGAGAGTCGATTGCTGTTGACGGTGTGATCACGGAGGGATTTAGCTCCCTGGATGAGGCGATGCTCACAGGAGAAAGCCTCCCTGCAGAAAAGACGCAGGGAGATACGGTCTTTGCCGGTACCCTCAATCTCACGGGGAGCTTTGAGATGGAAGCGCGTGGTGTCGGAGAGGAGATGATGCTCACCAAGATCATTCGGATCGTGGAGGAAGCACAACTCGACAAAGCGCCTATCGCTCGCCTGGCGGACGTCATCAGCGGTGTCTTTGTGCCGATCGTCATTGCCATCGCCGTGGGCAGTGCCCTTTTGTGGGGCTTTCTCGGAAAAGACTTGACCTTTACTCTTACCATTCTCATCTCTGTACTTGTCATTGCCTGCCCCTGCGCACTGGGACTTGCGACCCCGACGGCCATCATGGTGGGGACAGGCAGAGCCGCGCAGAAGGGGATTCTCATCAAGAGCGGTACAGCACTTGAGAGGGCGAAGGAGATAGAGACGATTGTCCTCGACAAGACGGGAACCCTGACCGAAGGAAAACCGGTGGTCACAAGTTTCGTTTCAGTAGGGGAACTTCCGGAGAAAGAAATCCTCGAACTCGCAGGAAGTCTTGAGCGCATGAGTGAGCACCCTCTATCAAAGAGCATTAGGGAGTATGCCCCGGCCTCGCTACCTGTTGACAACTTTGAAAATATCCCCGGTCATGGAATACGGGGAACACTTTCGGGTAAAGAACTAAAGATTGGAAATGAACGTCTGATACCGGAAGCGGAAAAATATCTACCCAGCGATGTGGCCAGACTCTTTGTCGAAGTGGACGGTATACTGGAAGCTTATTTTGAAGTGGAAGATGAGATCAAAGAGAGCAGCTACGCCGCTGTAGAAGCCTTCCATGAGATGGGACTGAAAGTCGTCCTTCTTACAGGAGATCGAGAAGAGACAGCAAGACGTGTAGCGGGAGCGCTCGGCATCGACGAAGTGCGCGCGCAGGTCCTTCCTCAAGATAAGAGCGATATCGTGAAAGAGTTCCAGGCAAACGGCGAAATCGTCGCCATGGTGGGCGACGGCATCAATGACTCACCCGCACTGGCTGTAGCCGATGTGGGCATCGCTCTTGGAAGCGGAACGGATATTGCCATGGAGAGCGCTGACATGGTCCTCGTACAGGGAGACCTCGGCAAAGTGGTCAGTGCAATTGATCTCAGCCGTAAGACGATCCGCAACATTAAGGAGAACCTATTCTGGGCGTTTTTCTACAATACACTTGGGATCCCCGTGGCGGCAGGTGCCTGGTACGCACTGGGCGGAAGCCTCCTCAACCCCATGCTCGCTGCGCTGGCAATGAGCCTCAGTTCTGTCAGCGTCGTCACCAATGCGCTGCGCCTTCGAGGCGTAAAAATCAAGGAGATTTAGATGAAGATCAAGATCGATGGAATGACATGCCAGCACTGTGCAAAAAGTGTTATTCAGGCCACAACACCTTTTGCCAAGGACACCCCGCAGGTGGACCTCGAAGCGGGAACGGTAGAATTTGAACCTGTAGAAGGATTCAGCGAAACAGACTATGCAGAGGCGATTGATGAGCTGGGTTATGAGGTGGTCAAGTGAGTTTTGATGATCAGCTGAGAAAATATGCCAGACTTATTCTGGAAGTCGGCCTCAATATCCAACCCGGCGATAAGATCGCACTGGATGTGAGTGAAGAGATGATTCCCCTTGTGAGGATTCTCGCGAAGGAAGCCTACAAACTGGGCGCACTCCATGTAAAAATGACTTTTAGCGATGATGCGATCACTCTGAGTCGCTTTGAAGATGGACCGGAGGAAGCGCTGAAGTACTTACCCTTATTTGAGGTCAAGGCGATGACAGATGCTTTTGATGATGGCTATCAGAGACTCGCTCTCTATGCGCCAAACCCCGATCTACTGAAAGATGTTGATCCTCAGAAGATCAACCTCGATCAGAGGGTAAAGTCCGCTGCAATGAAGAGATCGGA
>CALFKA010000227.1 GCA_937880545.1 uncultured Clostridia bacterium
ACAATTCTTCTATTGTAAGTACTTCTTTTTCAAAACCAGTGCGTTCCAACTCAACTTTTCCCTCTACAGCGCCTCTGCCCACGACCACCCGGCAGTAAGCCCCGATGAGTTCCATATCTTTAAATTTGACACCAATTCGCTCATCTCTGTCATCAAGGCAAATATCCAGGTTCGTTGCCTGCAATGAGGAATACAATTCATCGGCGACTTTCGTCTGCGTCTCATCTTTCATATTCGCTATGATGATGGCTACTTGTACCGGTGCAAGTTCTTTAGGCCATAGTATACCATTTTCTGTGTGATTTTGTTCCACAATGGCTGCCATGCAGCGTGCCGGACCAATGCCATAGCTTCCCATGATAACAGGTAGTCTTTGATTGGAGTCGTCCATATAGTAGAGATCCATGGCTTTCGAGTACTTGTCACCCAGTTTAAAGGTATTTCCTACCTCAATACCTCGAATGAAGTGAACGGGTCCTGCGCCATTTTCACACATGTCCCCTTCGCAGATTTCACGGATGTCAGCTATCTCTTGATAATCAAAATCCTTTAGATTCACGTGAACAAAGTGGACATCTTTCTTATTTGCTCCAATCGTGAAGTTTTTCAGAAGGCTCACCTCCTGATCGATAATCAGAGGGACCTTCAATCCGATAGGTCCTGCAAAGCCCACTGGTGCTCCGGTGAAGCGCTCCACTTCTTCGGGTTCTGCCATTCTCAAATCTGTCACTCCCAAAAGCTTTGTCGCCTTTGTTTCGTTTAATCCATGATCTCCTCTTAAGCTAAAGGCAACAGGCTCACCATCCGCCATGTATAGGAGTGTTTTTACAAAGTTTTCTTTTGGTTTTCCAAGAAACGCACTTACTTCTTCAATGGTTCCGGCGTTTGGTGTGTCAACTGCTTCAATCTGCAAGTAGTCTTCTTGAGAAGGCTCCCCGCTTAAAATACAGCCTGCCACTTCTAGATTCGCAGCGTACCCGCTATTTTTTTCGATAACTAAAATATCTTCTCCTATTGGACTGAGCGCCTGGAACTCTTCTGAGAGAAGCCCACCCATAACACCTGTGTCTGCACGCACCACTACATACTCTAAGCCTAAGCGCTTAAAGATATTGTGGTATGCCTGGAACATTTTCCCATAAGATTCATCCAGGCCTTCCAAATCTTTATCAAATGTGTACGCATCTTTCATAATAAACTCACGTACTCGAATCAGACCAAAGCGAGGCCTCGGTTCATCGCGAAACTTACTTTGAAACTGGAAGAGGCTCACCGGAAGATCTTTATAACTGCGGATATACATCCTCGCAGCAGCGGCAAACAGTTCTTCATGTGTCGGGCCAAGGACATAAGGACGATCATAGCGGTCTTGGAGCGAGAACATACTGTCTCCAAATCCTTCTCTGCGACCCGATTCAATATATACTTCTTCCGGAATAAGAGCAGGCATGGTAACTTCCTGACTCCCTGCTTTTTCCATTTCATCACGGATGATATCTTCAATCTTACGAAGGACTCTCAAACCCAGCGGAAGCATCATATAGGCTCCGGCAGAGCTCTTCTTAATCATTCCCGAGCGGACTAAAAGATTGCCGCTGGGAGAATCTTCATCTCTCGCTTTTTCCCTTAATGTAAAAAAATAACTACTGCTTAGTCTCATTTATAACCTCAATCCCTCGTAATCCCATTCTTCTACTTAAACATTCCCTTAAAATCTGTCGATGCAACCCCTTTAAGAGGGAGCTTGATACTTTTGCCTTCAGCGGAAGATTTGTATATTGCTAGCACCAGTTCCAGTGCCCTTCTTCCCTCAACCGCATCAATATAAGGCTCACGATCATTTATTATAGCATCAATGACGTCTTTATATAATGGATTATGTCCAAAACCATAGACATTCGGTGGATTTTCGTGGTATTGTTCTATAATTTGTTGCGGATCGTCCAGTCCATCAGAGAAGTCCCACTCCTCTATAATGTTTACAGACTTTCCCCCAATTTTCGCTGTTCCGTTTTCTCCAAAAATATAGAGTGTCTCTTCGAGGTTTTTTGGATAGATATATGTTGTTCCTTCTATCAATCCATAACTGCCATTTGCAAACTTTACAATGGCCATACCGATGTCTTCCGCTTCAATATAGTGATGTTCTTTATTATCCGTCACTCCAAAAACTTCGGTAATTTCTGAGCCCATCATCCAGCGCAGCAGATCGATATTATGGATGCATTGATTCATGAGAGCACCACCATCTTGCTCCCACGTCCCTCTCCAGGGAGCTTGTTCGTAATAATTCTTATTCCGATTCCATCGAATATGAGCGGTGCCGTGCAGAAGTTTTCCGAATCTGTCTTTTTCCACAGCTTCTCTGAGTTTTTGAACGGATTTATTGAATCTGTTCTGATGACAGGCACAGACTTTTACATTTTTTTCTTGAGATCTTCGAATGATTTCATCTGCCTCTTCCAGTGAAAGAGTAATCGGTTTCTCAATAATTAAATGTATCCCTTGTTCTATGCAATCAAGCGCAATCCTGCCATGATTTCCACTTTCGGTTGCAATAGCAATAAGATCGATGTCCTTACTAAAGAGATCTCGATAATCTGTCACAAACTGCACCTGATCTGAGAGTTTAAACTCATCTGCAAGCTTTCTGGCTTTCTCAAGATCAATATCACACAGCGCAACTATGTCTAGCTCGTTTTCTATCGCCGCGGCTAGATGGTTAGGCGCAATTCTTCCACACCCTATAAGTGCATATTTTAGTGGCACCACTCCTCCTTATAAGAGCTCTATTTTCGTTCTGTCGCTAATATTTTTCATCGCATTTTTTGAGTCAAAAATCAATTCCGCGTGTTCATTAACAAAATCATAATCAACCGTTGTATGCGCAGTGGTTATGACCACAATCGCTTTTTGGCTTAACACCTCAGCGCTTAGCTCAGGAATCCCCCTCATCTCGAGTCCTTCAGAAGAAAACTCCTTTACAAAGGGATCAAAGTATTCTACATCTGCGCCCCGCTTCACTAATTCCTTGATTACCTTTATTGCGGGACTTTCTCGGTAATCATTTATATCTTGCTTATAAGCAACCCCTAGAATGAGAATCTCTGAGTTTTTGATCGGCTTTTCTTTTTCATTTAAGGCGAGGGCAATTCTCTCGACGATGTACTCGGGCATTTTGTCATTGATCATCATGGAGGACTCAATCATCGATGTATGAAATCCGTATTCTCTTGCCTTCCAAGATAGATAATATGGGTCCAGCGGAATACAGTGACCGCCCAAGCCGGGTCCCGGATAGAATGCTTGAAAACCGTATGGTTTTGTTTTTGCCGCATCGACTACTTCCCAGAAATTGATTCCCATCTTATTACTTAGGATCGCTAATTCATTTACAAGTCCAATATTGATATTTCTGTAAACATTTTCAAGGATCTTCTCCATCTCCGCAACCGCAGGAGAGGATACTCTGTGAATGGGGGCTTCCAGTATACTTTCATACAGGGCTGCCGCCACTTCCGTACAATTCTCAGTAATACCCCCCACTACCTTTGGTGTATTTCTTGTCTTATAGATGAGATTGCCGGGATCTACTCTCTCAGGAGAAAAGGCTAAGTAAAAATCTTCTCCACACTTTAAGCCGGATGATTCAAAGATCGGTAGTAAAAGTTCCTGCGTTGTACCTGGGTATGTCGTTGATTCAAGGACAATCAACATACCTTTATGCATGTAGGGCACAATACTTTCAGCTGAAGAGCGCACATAACTGATATCGGGTTGTTGATAGATATCCAGTGGTGTAGGGACGCAAATGCAGACACAATCAGCATTTGCGACTTGCGAAAAATCGGAGGTAGCGGATAAAAAACCTTCTTTCACCAGCGTCTTCAAATCTTCATTGACAACATCTCCAATATAATTCACACCATTATTAACCATCTCCACTTTGTGCGACTGAATATCAAAGCCAATTGTTTTATAGCCGGCTTTTGCTTTTTCCACAGCAAGAGGAAGGCCAACATAGCCAAGGCCTATCACACCTAAGACAGCTGTTTTATCTCTTAAAGCATCGATTATTTTCATAAAAGCATCCTTGAATAATTCGTTTTGTTATTTCTTCAAATCAAGAAATATTTTCTCCAATTTTTGCGATAGCACTTTAAAATCATATGTTGCTGCACCTTCCCTAGCTCTGAGACAATATTTTTCGTTTTCACTCTCACTAAGGTTTTTAAAATACAGAATTTCTTTTGCCAGATCTTCCGGGTTTTCACTTCCTATGGTGCGTCCGGCACCAACATCTTCAACAATATCAAATCTTGTCTCTATGTTTGAGAGAATCGGTGTGCCGGAAGCCATATACTCAAACAGTTTATTGAGAGATACTCCATATTTGTAGTGCATAGGAGTTTTTTTCGTCAGCATCAATGTCAAATCCGCTTTATCTAAAATACCAGGGATATATTTTTTCTCTACTCTTCCCATAAACCGAACAGGTAAATTCTCAGCTTGTTTCTCTAATATTTCTCTTTCATTACCGTCACCATATATGACAAACTCAAGATCGCGTTCATCTTTTAAAAGCCTTGCAGTATCAATCAGAAGTTGCATACCATTCACAAGACCTAAAGCACCCGTATAGACTACCTTAAACTTCTCACTTTTCATGACCAGGTCTTGACAGGGATACTCTAGAGTATTTCTGTCAAACTCCTCTAGATCGACTCCATTATTAAGGTAATAAACCTCACCTTTTGGGGTAATATTCATCTCCTCTAAATAAGTTGCATGTCCTGGAAACGTAAAGATTAATGCATCAGCTTTTTGATAGATGAATCGTTCCAGTCCGTAGAGCAGTCTTGCCATCGGGTGGTTTTTTCCGACCTTTCCGAGCATCACAAATGTTTCCGGCCAGAGGTCACGTGTTTCAGCAACGTGCTTGGCTCCACTTCTCTTCGCAATTCGATCCGCTGCCAGCCAGTTCAAAGGATGAGGTGATGATGAATAGACTATGTCCGGAGCAGCGAGATTTTTCGTTGCTTTTTGTACACCAAAAAAATAATCCAGAATATTCAACACTCTATCTTTTCCGTTACCCTTATAATTTCTGCATTTAATAAAAGTAACAGGAACCCCCTCAATAACTACCTTTTTAAATGGCCGAGAGTCCTTACTGTGATTATATGTGGAGTTATGAACGGTCGAGGCTGAAAACATCTCCACTTCATGGCCCATCTTTTGTAGCTCTTTGGAGAAACGAAATTGTCTGAGGTAATTGCCTTGGGGAGGAACCTCCCCATAATGATTAATGATCCAGATTTTCAAACTTTCTCCTTCATCTAAGCAGTTTCATTAATGTTAAGAACAGTATTTTGATATTGTTCCAAAATCCAAGCTTTCTAATGCATGCATAGTTCAAAGCATGTTTTTCGGGCATGATGCTTGTAATATATATCTTCTCCACATCATCCGCAGCATCCAAAAGTTCTGACTCTTGACTGTACTCTATTGAGGCTAAGCCAGTGATACCTGGGCGAAGACGAAGAAGCTGTAGTTCATTTTCATTGTAATAATCAACATATTCTTTCACTTCCGGACGGGGGCCTACTAAGGCCATCTCTCCCTTTAAAACATTGAAGAGCTGTGGCAGTTCGTCCAGTTTTGTTTTTCTGAGAAGTCTTCCCACTTTTGTGATACGCTGATCATTCGACACTGTCACAAATGCACCCATTTTGTCAGCATTTTGTACCATTGTTCTGAATTTATGGATACGAAAGGGTTTCTGATATCGGCCTACTCTCTCCTGTGAGTAGAGTATCGGACCCTTGGAGGAAACCTTCACGGCTAATCCGCTAATAAGCAACAGAGGGGAGAGTATAATAATCCCCCCCAAAGAAGCCACAGTATCAAAAACACGAATTGTAATCAACGAATATCTTTTACTCTTTAGAATGTCATCCATTTCCGAAGGGGTAATGGGAGAAGTGTTCATCTAAGCAGCCTCAATACATGTTCAATCACGTATTCCTGATCTTCATCACTCATCAGAGTGTGAAGTGGTAGTGTGACAGCGTTGTGGTAATACTCATAGGCGTTAGGATAGTCCTCGATAGAGAATCCAAGATCTTTGTAAGCTGTAAAGAGAGGCAAGGGCTTAAAATGGACATTAGCACTGATTCCCACCGCTCCGAGATCTTCAATGAACTTGTTTCTATCCTTTTCTTAGATCGGAAGAGCGTCGTGAAGGGAAAGAGTGTAGATCTCGGTGGTCGCCGTAT
>CALFKA010000228.1 GCA_937880545.1 uncultured Clostridia bacterium
CCCCTTCTCAGAACCGTGCCAGCTTTTGCTCCGGTATGTACTCCATTTTCTGCCGTCAAAACGCCGTTAACATATACTTGTTTTATGCCTTGGCATACTTGCTGTGGCTTGAAAAAAGTAGGTGTGTCCTGCAATCCTTTAAAGTCAAAGATCAGCAGGTCTGCTTTCATACCTCTTTTTATCAGACCTCTGTCCGCCAAGCCAATGCGAGCGGCAGGAAACCCGGTTTGCCTGAACACGGCGTGTTCTAGGGAAAAAAGTTTTCGCTCTCTACAGTAATGTGTCAGGGTGCGGACGAAAGCACCGTAATTGCGAGGATGCGGCATCCCTGGATTATTCATGGATATGGCACTACCGTCTGAGCCCGTCATCACGAAATCTCTCGTCATGATATATTCAATATCTTCTTCACACATATTGAAGTGAATTTCTCCGACATGATTCTTCTCCGCAAGCAGGATATCCATGAGGGCTTCCGATCCGCTTGCTTTCCCAAGAGCCTTCGCAATATCAGCTACCGATTTTCCGACCATCCAAGAATTCTCTTTGGTATTTAGATAGGAGACGTGAATCTCATCCCAATGGTTGCTGTGGGCTTCTTCGCATGCTTTGATAATCTTCCCTCGCGTGATAGGATCACGCAGACGCTCAAACAATGCTTCATCTCCCCCATCAAAGGCCCAAGAAGGTAAGTTGGCAGAAAGATTTGTCGCAGATGCATTGTAGGGATACTGATCTGCTGTAACATCACGTCCTCTTCGACGTGCTTCTTCCATTAAAGCTATAGTTGTTTTACAACTCACTCGCCAATCAGGACTATAAATAACCTTATGATGAGAGACATGAAGGGGCACCTCAGCCATCTCAGCTATTTCCAAAGCTTCTTTTATACCCTCCACTACCGTGGGTCCCTCGCCACGAATATGTGTAGAATAATAAGCTCCATATCGGGAGGCAGTCTTGACAATTTCTGCTATTTCTTCTGTACTACTGAAACACCCGGGAGGATAAATGAGCCCGGTAGAAATACCAAATGCTCCTTCCTGTAAGGCTTCTTCTGCATAGGCTCGCATGGCATCCATTTGCTGTTCGGTAGCCTGTTTTGAAGAGTATCCCATGACAGATGCACGAATTGCTCCCTGCCCCACGAGCATGGCAAAGTTAACAGATGTGTCTATCCTGCTCATAGCTCCTAGGTATTCACCCATACGGCTATACTTCGCATCAACAGAGGCGGACGGAACCACCGACAACCCACAGTTTCCAGCGATTTCCGTCGTAATTCCCTGGTGAATTCTGCTCTCCGCCAAGGGATTATCTGCCAGCGTATCATCGGAGTGCGAGTGAATGTCAATGAAACCAGGAGATACATAGAAATCCTGTGCATCAACTGATGCAAGGGACTGCTCATCAGAAAACTTCCCGATTCCAACAATCTCATCTCCGATTATTGCTAGATCCCCCCGATACCATGGTGCACCGGTTCCATCGAGAATACGACCATTCTTTATCAGTAAATCATACATTGTTTACTCTTTCCGTTTTCTCTTTTTCCCAGGCATCTCTCCACTTCTCGAGAGCCCTCTCAAGAACCCTTCTAGGGGTAGCCAGGTTGATCCTTACCCACCCATCATTTCCCGGTCCGAATTCATCACCCCAGGATAGCGCAAGACCCGCTTTCTGCACAAAGAAAGCTTTTAGACTCTCATTGTCTAGCCCCATCTCGCTGCAGTCCAGCCAAAGCAGAAATGTCGCCTGAGAGTCTGTTGCTCTGATCTCCGGAAGAAACTCCTCAAGGAACTGATTGAGGAAGAGCTTGTTCTGGTTGACATACTCTATACACTCATCAAGCCAACTCTGTGCTCTTGAATAGGCAGCTTGCACGGCCACGGAACCAAAAAGGGTATCGAGCCTAGTCTGAGCCACTTCCATCTCTTCTAGGAAAGCTTCTCTCAGATGCTTATCGGGAATAATAAGGCTACTCATAGCCAAGCCACCCAGGTTAAACCCCTTGTTGGTCGAATACGCCATGACACACCCCGGCACTTCACGTGCGCTTGCCGCTCCAGCAGGAATGTGTTTGTAGTCTAGGAAAATAAAATCCGCATAGATCTCATCCGAGAGCACAAGAACGCCTTCTTCTTCGCAGCACTCCATCATTGAGCAGAGTTCTTCTTTTGTAAAAACTTTTCCGGTGGGGTTGTTCGGATTGCAAAGGATAAAAGCCTTGATTCCCTCTATTTTGATTGTTTTCCTGAATGATTCAGGGTCGCAATGGTAGCGAGTACCATCATGAATTAGAGGTTCAAATACCGGAATACGCCCACTTTTTTCGACGATATCAACCAGAGATCCATAATTCGGCGAATGTAACAGCACCTTGTCTCCAGGGTTCGTTGCAATCTTTAATAGGACATAAAACGCATTGATGAGACCTGGCGGACAAAAGCAGAGCCACTCTACAGGGAAATAGTAATCATGTCGATTTTGAAGATATTGATGAACTATCTCATATACCTTCCCGGGTCTTCCTGTGTAGCCATAGATGGGATGATTCGCTCTCTCCTGAATCGCTTCAACGATCTCAGGAGCACAGGCAAAATCCATATCCGCCACCCAAAGAGGGATAACATCTTCTCTGCCGAAATACTGTAGATTCATATCCCATTTGAAACTATCGGTGTTATGACGGTCGATGAGCTCATCAAAGTTATATTTTTTCATTCCTCTCACCATGTCCTGTGACCGAATCCTAAACGGAAGCGATCGCTTCGATTTCTATCAATGCTCCTTTTGGGAGAGCGCTGACCTCTACACAGCATCTGGCAGGAAACCTCTCTTTAAAAAAACTACGATATACTTCATCAATTTTGGGGAACGCCGACATATCACGGATGAACAAGGTGCATTTGATGACACGTTCCATACTGCTCCCCGCCTCTTCCACGATCGCCTGAATATTTTTCATTGCCTGCGCTGTCTGCTCCCCTATATCTTCACTCATTTCTGATGTGACGGGATTAAGCGGCAGCTGACCGGAAGTAAATAACAGCCCACGATCGACGACTGCCTGGACATAGGCGCCTACAGCTTTTGGTGCTTTTTCTGAGTGAATGGCTTGCATAAGATCCTCCTGAATATTTTTGTTTTCGTATTAATTAGCTCAACATCGCCTTTATGCAGGCGATAGTTAGTGTGAAAGGATGCCTGCTCACGGTAAAGTCATCCGTGAGCAGGACTAAGGAGGGTATGATAAACGAATTATTAGCTACTCTCTTTATTGCTCTCTCTATACGCATCGTAATTTCCTGGACTTACGATGAGTAGTTCGCGGAACTTATTTCTGGCTACTTCTTTTTGTCCTGAGGATGCCAGTAATTGCGCTTCTAAGGTAAGTATCAACGGATCCCCGGGGAATCGGATCTGCGCTTGCGTTAATATTGATTGTGCGCTGTCGAACTCTTTTTCTTCGATCAGCAAATTCATCAGGCGTGAAATATCTTTTTTTATGCTGACTTCCTCACGACGACTCATCAGTACTGACATGCTTTCTTTCAGATCAGAAGCATTTTTCTCGCGGACAGCTCTGATGACTCTTCCTCTGTAAGAGGGTATCATTGGCGACAATGGTTCATCACTGAGAAATGCCAGCATCAATGATGTCAACTGGTCTACATCCACGTAGTCAGCGTTGCACATAAAGACAGCACCCGCCCTTTTTCCCGGTAGAATGATCAGCTTTGTATTAAACCCAGTATCTCCTCCACTATGGTAGTGAATTGGCTCTCCTTTATACTCAGAAAGGAACCATCCCAGTCCCATATACGTTGGCGGTTCTTCAGATATCTGTTGAACAGGTTGCAGAAATTTGTTGATTGTCTTTCGTTTAATGAACTCTTCTTCACCCTCTGTATAAAAACGTATAAATCGAACGAGATCCTCTGTACAGGAATGTAGAGAAGAGCAGGGAGCATGCATGCGATTATAAGGATATACGTCACTCACAGTCACTCCCACATTGTTTTTTGTTGTCATGACATGTGGTGATGCAGCATTGTCGTCGGATATGTCAGACTTTAAAAATGTACTGCGATGCATCTTGAGAGGTTGCAGTACCAATTCTTCTACCGCTTTTTCAAAAGACGCTCCATATACTTTGGAAATCACATCTCCTAATACATCATAGAGAGTGTTGTTGTAATAGAATTGTTGATCTGGCTCCAGTAACCTCTCCACATGGCCCAGGCTCCTGACATAACGCTCGAGAGCTCCTTCGTCAGATATCTCTTTTTCCCACTCTGAGTCATCAGTATATGTGAGTCCGGAAGTATGACTGAGGGCTCGTCGAATTGTGATTTCCCGCTCCTTGCCATCTGCTATTGTGAAATAGGGAAGGACTTCGCCGATGGAACTATCCAGTTGAATCTTCCCTTTTTCCACCAGACACATCATTGCTGTTGCCAGCATGGTTTTTGAAACAGAAGCCATATGGAAGATCGTATTCTGATTAACCTTTTCTTTAGATGCTATACTTCTTACGCCAAAACTGCGAAGTAGAGTTTCTTTGCCCTTTACAATTCCTACAGCCATACCGGGGACACCTTCTTCTCGGATATACTCCTTTAATATCTCCTCTAGTTTGAGGACGCTATCTTTATTCATCGATACTTGTCTCCTGACCTGTCGAAGTGTAGAGATGGCAACGTACACGGTGACCGGGTGATAATGTTACATATTCCGGTCGTACATTTTTGCAGATCTCCATCGCTTTGTCACACCGGGATGCAAAAAGACAACCGGGTGGTAAATGAATCGGACTGGGGATCTCTCCTTCCAGCGCAATTGGAGCAAATTCTCCTTCCTTTTCAATTTTTGGGACTGCTGAAAACAGAAGTTGTGTATAGGGATGGGCGGGTGCATCGAAAACATTCTCTTTCGGCCCCTCTTCTACAATCATTCCCAGATACATAATCCCCATTCTGTCGCTGATGTGTCGAACCACTGAGAGGTCATGGGCGATAAACAAATAGGAAAAACCATACTCATCTTTCAGATCCATGAGAAGATTGAGAATCTGCGCCTGAATAGATACATCCAACGCAGAAACAGGTTCATCCGCAATGATGAGCTGAGGATCTACCGCTAAAGCCCTAGCTATCCCAATGCGCTGTCTTTGACCACCGCTAAATTGATGAGGATATCTGTCAGCCTGATCCGACGAGATACCCACTCTTTCGAGGATGGACTTGGCTCGATCAATTGCTGCTTTTTTTGTCGACTCTATTTTGTGAAAGAGGATCGGTTCGGTAATGATATCTATAATCCTCTGGCGCGGATTGAGCGAGGCATAAGGGTCCTGGAAGATCATCTGCATTTCTTTTCTGTATGGAAGCATTCTTCTCGCCGACAGATGGGTGATGTCATCTCCTAGAAACCGGACACTTCCCCCTTTAGGTTCAATCAGCTTGACAATCGTGCGCGCAGTACTGGACTTTCCACACCCGCTCTCACCCACCAGGCTATATACCTCACCGGCATCAATATGAAAGCTTACATCATTAACAGCGTGGACTCTCTTTTCGTTGATAGAAATTTTTCCCTCTTTGATGGAGAACTTGTCGAGCAAATCAACAGAAAGTTCAAAATATTGAATCAGGTTATTGACTTCAAGAACCCGGCTCATAGTCGCTCCTCTCTGTCCCATAATGGAAAATGACATGACACCATTTGCTCAGGTCGCAGCTCACGTGGATCAGGATCTACTTCTATACAGATTTCCTGACAGTAACGACATCGAGTTGAGAACTTACACCCTTTTGGCAATTCCAGCATATTAGGGACATTTCCAGGAATCTGGTACAAACGTTCTTTGTCTCTATTCATTCTAGGAATGCACTCCAGTAATCCTACAGTATACGGATGCAGAGGCCGTTCAATAATATCATCACGACTCCCCTGCTCCATAATCTTGCCGCTGTACATAACAACAATTCTGTCCGCCAACTGTGAAACAACGGCGAGATCATGGGTAATCAGCATCAGTGCCATATCCTTCTTGCGCACCAGATCATACATCAGATGAAGTACTTGCGCTTGGATAGTTACATCCAGTGCTGTTGTCGGTTCATCTGCAATAATCAGTTTCGGATCCGCTGCCATCGCAATGGCTACGATAACTCTCTGACGCATGCCGCCGCTGAATTGATGCGGATACATTTTGAGCGCTTCTTCGGGATTGTGTATCCGCACTTGCTGGAGAAGTCTCACACATCTTTCATGTCGATCATGAGACGAAAGCTGAGGCGCATGTAAAATCAACATCTCTTCCATCTGCTGCTTAATCGTATAGAGAGGATTTAGGGATGTCATGGGGTCCTGAAAAACCATTGAGATCTCTTTCCCCCGTACCTTCATCATCCTTTTTTCATCCACCTTGTGGATGTCTTCTCTGTCAAAGAGAATGTGGTCTGCGTTTACCACACCCGGGCTTTCCACCAGTCCCATGATCGAAAAACTGGTCACAGACTTGCCACTGCCCGATTCACCCACAATACCTATCACCTCTCCCTTCTTAACATTAAAACTGATCCCATCAACCGCTTTGATGAGTCCTCGGAAAGTGTGAAAGTAAGTCTTCAGATTTTTGACATCGAGAAGCACCGATCCGTCAGAGACTTTCGATGATACATGTTTAACTTCATTATGATTCATCATTTCAACCTCGGATTCAGTTCATCCCGCAGAAAATCGCCAAATATGTTAATACCAAATACGAGAATCATAATATAGAGTCCTGGAAGAATCGTGATCCACCAATAGCCACTCAATAGGACATCAAATCCATTCTTGACAAGTAGCCCCAGAGAAGGCTGTGTCACAGGAACGCCTACTCCAAGAAAACTCAGCGTCGCTTCCGACAAGATCAGATTTCCAACTCGCATGCTTGCTAACACGATGATTGTTGTCATGACATTGGGAAGGACATGCCTGGCAATAATCTTGTAGCTGGGAATGCCGATCACTCTCGCCGCTTCTACATACTCTTGTTTTTTTACCGAAAGCACTTCGGCTCTGACAGTACGAATAAAAGAGACGCTCCCTAAAATTGTAAATACAGCAATGAGTTTTCCGATGCCGCTTCCCAAAATCGCCATAACAAACAAGGCGACCAGCATGGATGGAAACGATAAAAGCACATCTGCACCGCGCATAATCATTGCATCGATCCTTCCTCCGAAATAACCGGCAACCAATCCTAAAGTAGTGCCCAAAAGCGACGAAAATATCGTCCCCAATATCCCGATAATCAATGATACGCGACTTCCATATATAATCGCACTGAGCATATCTCTGCCCTGAGCATCTGTGCCTAGAAGAAATTCTTT
Source organism: uncultured Clostridia bacterium (assembly GCA_937880545.1). Taxonomy (GTDB): domain Bacteria; phylum Bacillota; class Clostridia; order Peptostreptococcales; family Acidaminobacteraceae; genus DUVM01. The sequence goes on from CALFKA010000228.1 coordinate 7,386, forward strand.
GCCTCCTCCGTCTTGCCAGAAAGGCGGTTTATAGGCATTACTGAGTTCTAAGCTACCTGTGTCATGTGGATTCTGGCTGACGATAAATGGACCGAAAACCGCCAAAAAAATGACCAAGATGAGGATGCCGGTGCCGATAATTGCGCCCGGACTATGAGTATAGTTATACAGAAATTCAGATTCTGTGATTTTCTTTTTCATGCCGATACTTCCTTCGCTCATATGATCCTCATTTCAAGTCAATTCTCGGGTCTATAAGAGTATAGAGAATATCAATGATGAAGTTGATGACCACGAACATGATCGTCGTCAATAAAAGATAGGCTACAATAACCGGTCTGTCGACCAGTGCAATGGAGTCGATCAAAAGCTTTCCCAAACCAGGCCAAGCAAAAATTGATTCTGTGACAGTAGTAAAGGCAATCAGTGATCCGATTTCCATTCCAAAAATTGTAATGACCGGAATCAAGGAGTTTTTCAGATTGTGCCTGAACAGGATATTTCTTGTAGAGACTCCTTTTGCGCGGGCAAATTTAATATAGTCTTGTTTCATATTCTCCATAACAGATCGGAAGAGCACACGTCTGAACTCCAGTCACATCACGATCTC
>CALFKA010000229.1 GCA_937880545.1 uncultured Clostridia bacterium
CTGACGGCTTAGAAGTCCTTAAGAACCGTCCGAGGACCATCGTTCTTCGCACCTTCGCCAAGGTTTCCGGGATCGCCGGTCTGCGCGTCGGTTACATCATCTCAAATGCCGACATCATCCGAGAAGTCTCCAAGGCGAGCACTGTCTTCAGTGTCAATCGCCTTGCCCAGAGAGCAGCTATTGCCGCCCTCGACGATGAAGATCACATTGAAAAGAGTGTTGCCCTTGCCAGAGCGTCACTTTCGAGAATGATGGAGTACTTTGACCAACGAGGATGGCGCTATATCAAAGCTGCCGGCAATTTCATCTTCGTCGATGTCGCTACCGATACACGAAAAGTCTATATCGATCTTCAGAAGGAAGGTGTCATTGTCCGACCCGGCTTCCTCTGGAAATGGGACAACTGGCTGCGTATCAGTTCCGGCACGATGGAAGAGACAGAAGTCCTCATAGAAGCTCTCGACAAAGTCCTATAGGTTTTACCATTGAGGTAAACCGGAAGAACATTTGCTCCAACAGTAAGAGAAAGTTCTTATTGATTGGAGCTTTTTCATGCTCCATCGTCTTTTTCCATAGAAGAAAGCAAGTGATTACTTTTACTTATGTTTCTTGAAAGACTCTGATCAGGTCAAGTATAGTGAAGATGGTTATACTAAAGTGCGGTCGGAAAGCATCAAAAAAGTAGGAGTCGTGCTCATCCAAACACATATCTCAGCCACCTTCTGCATGCTTGATGCTTTCCTGTTGCTTTAGGAACCCTTCGACAAAGAATGAGCTAAATAGTGAGAAATTTATTTCTCAACGTAGCACTCACCTGGAGATTTTCTTTGAAGAGATGGCCAAGCTTGATGGGATGTCCCTTATTTGGAGGTTCCTGTGGATTATCAGTAAGGGAATCAAACGTAGGAAAGCCATTTCCATAAAGTAATTGAGAACGGATCCAATCAACCCGCGAAAAAATATCTTTAAAAACCCCCCTTCCACCGGAAGATCGGCTGAGGGGGGATCGTTTTACCTGGAACTCTTCTTCTTTGTCTCAGGCAATTCATCGAGCATGGCCCGAAAAAGTTCCGCAAGGAATGCTCTGTCGTCGGGATCATCCACAAGGAGCATAGGTCTTCCGCGTTCATAGGGGATTTCATACGTCGCTTCAGGCATGAGTCTTTTCGCGGACTCTACCGGCTTCACGAGAAAACGATCATCATAAATGCCTCCGATAACCTTGCCATAGTAGTAGATGATATATTCTCCCATCATTGCGCGATAGCTGACGCCTTCTATATCTCTAAGCTGATCCAGCACGTATTCTAAATATTCTCTGCTTGATGCCATATCTTCCTTCCGATCGTTGGGTAGTTTCTATAATTTTTGAACGGGAAGCATTTCCATATAGCCTCGCGATCCCTCGGGTGCGAACTGGATATGCGGAGCCAGTTCCGGTGTGTAGCGGTAGCCAAGTTCTTCCGGGTTGAAGGCATCGATACGCTCTCTGCACGTAGCAATCGCAAGCATGAAATCCTCTTCCTCATACGGCTCTCCTTGAAAGAGAAGGTAGGTGCAGGGCGCTAGATCAAGGATAACAAAGCCTTCGGGAACTTGTGTGCTGTAGTCAGCAGGTACCTCTACCCCATGTGCGTAGCTGCCGGTTCCTTCCGGACGAAGGTTCTGTGGAATCCACAAACCAACGGGTTCATCCAGTCTGCATTTAATATAACGCAAGATGTCCCAAGGGGATGATATATTTGTTTCTCCGCAGCCCAACTCCTCTGCATAGCTAAAGTAATCCTCTGCGGATGTACTCCACTTCAGGATGAGTTTTCTGGCGGGGCGCTCAACCACTCTTATAAAGGGTCCGTCCTTGTTCATGCCTCACCCCAAATAGATCAATGTTTCCGGTATATTCCACCAGGCACTTCATCACAAGAGTCTCATTTATTCTGCTTTTTTGGCGACAATGAGGTAGCGATGTGTCTTGGCTTCGATGCACCCATCGCGCTCGAGTTTCTGTTGCAGTGCGAAGAGTTGTTCCTTGAAAGCATCTACGGAAAACCCGGGAAACTCCCACGCAATCATGTGGGCAAACCAGACGAGAGCGCCGATGTCATAGAATCGAACCTTCTCAAAGGCTTCCCGGCTCTGAAGGATTGAAAACCCCTGCGCTTCAAGCTGACCTGAGGCGATGTCCGGGTATTGATCAGGGTACGGGATCTCCGGAGGTTCAGGGAAGAGCGCTTCGACGAGCTCTCTTTCATTTTCTGCACCCACTTGCTGTGTGAGGAAGAGACCTCCGGGCTTTAGAACACGGTGGATCTCCTCCGGGAGATAACTCCCATGGCGGTTGATGACCATATCAAAACTCTCTGCTTCAAAAGGCAGCATTTGACATTCGTCGGTTTCTGCGAACTGAATCCCCAGCGGGAGCAGCTTCTGCCGGCAGTAAGTGATATTGGGCGGATAGCCCTCTGTCGCAGAGGTTTTTTCAAAGGGGTGGTGCAAGGAGAGGAGAAACTCTCCGCCGCCGGTATCGATATCGAGGAGCTCCATATGAGGGCGAAGATGCTCTTGGATGATCTCTCGGTAATCCCAGGGGAGGGCATCCTCTTCATATCGGTCATCTATATGAGAAAAGTCCCAGCCACTCATTTGAGCGGAAGCTTCTTCTTCTTTCCATTCTTTCAGGAGAGTTTCTTTCACAGTGATTCTCTTGCTCTTTCCTGCAGAGCTTCCTTTTTTAGATATTTTCCTATGATGATCAGTTTGTTCAAGGTGATCCGTTCATCTCCCGCTCCTTTTACCCGAAACAACTCATGAGAAAGCTCTTTGGGGCAGATATCTCCAAGACCGGTGAGGCTGAATTGATTACTCACCAACTCCACATGGAGTGTCTCGTTGTGGAAGGTGACAAATCCCTTAGCTCGGAGGATGTCTCCAAACTTGCCCTGAAGAATCTCCTCCAAGAAAGCGTAGAGTTGATCGGGATTGTTGAAGGACAGCTCATCCAGACTCAAGCTCTCGAGTTCTTCATCGGCTTCTCTTTTGATGCCTCGGGAAGTAAAGCGATCTCCGACTCGCTTGATATCCTCACCGGAGAACTCTTTTGTCAAAAGAGAGAGCCACTCTTCCTTCGACCACCTGCTGTAGTGACGATCAGGAAAATCGACATCTTCAGGCACATCGAGGAAGGAAGCAATCTCCGCAAATTCTTTTGGGCTGAGAGATTCGGATTTGCTGAGCACCAGTGTGCCGGCGGCAATCAACTGGTCCTCAAAATAATTGCGGAACTGCTTTCTCTGCTGGAAATAATTTTCGGCATCGATGATGGTGATCGGAGCCAGCAGAGAGATTCTCTCATACTGGATCTTCTCAAGATTTTCAATAATGGCGGTGGGCTGAGCGACGCCGGAAGGTTCTACCAGCAGGTAGTCAGGGTGGAGAGTATTGGCGATGGTGAGCACGGAGAGAGAAAAGTCCAGGTTGAGGGAACAGCAGATGCAGCCCTCGGCAATCTCACGGATCTCCATCTTTGCTGTCGCCTCATCTTGGCTGAGCAACTGTCCGTCGATCCCATCCTCAGCAAATTCATTTTCGACGATGACGAACTCCCGACCGGTGGCTTTGGCCATGGCTTTGATAAAGGTGGTTTTTCCTGCTCCCAGAAAACCGGAGATCAAAAGGATCTTCACGATGGCTCCTTGAAGAAAGAGAGAAAAGAAAAGCGCTATTCGCTTTCACAAAGAGCACTTTTCTCTCCATTTTGTTATGTCTTCTTTTACAGTACAACGACGGGCTTGATAAGATCGCCGGGCTTGTCTTTCATTAGGTACAGAGCATCTTCGACTTTTTCAAAGCCTTCGAAACGATGCGTGAGTAGCAGGGAAACGTCGAGACGTCCGGAAGCTACGAGAGCACCAAGCTTTTCAAGTCTGTTTCTTCCGCCGGGCATCAGGCCGCCGGTAATGGTCTTGTGACCCATACCCACGCCCCACTCCACTCTTGGAATCTTGATATAAGCGCCCCCGCCGAGATAGTTGACGTTTCCGATTATTCCGCCGGGTTTGAGGGCACGAACAGCAGTTTCAAATGTATCTACATCACCACCTGCGATGATGATCTTGTCCACACCTTTGTTGTTCGTCATTTCAAGAACCTGATCAGCGATATCACCATCTTTGTAGCTGACGATGTCAGTGGCTCCATAAGCCTTGGCGACTTCAATGCAGTTGGGTCTGGTGCCTACGCCGATGATTCGAGAAGCGCCACGGAAGTTCGCGCCTGCCACAGCCATGAGGCCGACAGGCCCGATGCCGATGACGAGGACAGTGTCACCAAATTGAACGTTTGCCAGCTCTACACCGTGGAAGCCGGTAGGTACCATGTCAGAGAGCATACAAGCTTCAGCAGGTGAAATATTGTCGGGTAAGAGAGCGAGGTTTCCGTCGGCGTCATTGACGTGGAAGTACTCACCAAAGACTCCATCTTTGAAGTTAGAGAACTTCCAGCCGGCGAGCATGCCGCCCGAGTGCATCGGGAAGCCGGCCTGTGCCTCGACGGACATCCAGTCAGGAGTAATTGCTGCGACCATGATCCTGTCGCCGACTTTAAAGTCTTTGACAGCGGAGCCGACTTCTACGACAACGCCACATCCTTCGTGGCCGAGGATCATGTTTTCCCTTTCACCAATAGCGCCTTCCCAGACGGTATGGATGTCGGAGGTACAGGGCGACAATGCGAGGGGTTGAACGATGGCATCATTGGGTCCGCATGCGGGTCGATCTTTTTCAATCCATCCCGTTTCACCGATGCGGAGCATTGCAAAACCTTTCAATACTGCCTCCTTTAAATTTGGTTATTCATCCCAACATAGACAATGATATATCTATCACAAACATAGATATACTATACTGTGAACATCCATAAATAACCCATCGGGTTAACTATCATCATATCAGTATGACGTGAATATTGCAATATTTACAACTATTAAGAATACTTTACTTAGACAAGCAAAACATGATTTGCAAAACACAATAAAAGACAACACAAAGAAGATTTTGATAACAACTACTCTATTTGGCTTCGCGATGAGCAGAAACAAGTCATTGCGAGCCAGGCAAAGCGGAAAAGAGAGTTTCTGTATCCCAAGATGTACTCGCTATCCTTGAGGCAATGAAAGATCAAGAAGGCGATCCACTCGCTTTGAAAGCAATAGAAATACCTTCTCTCTTTGCTGCCTCAGCAACTTTCAGGCGAAAACGAAGGATGCCCTTATATGAAGAAAAAATCAGAGAAAGTTACCTCTCTCTGATTATTTGGGTTACGCTTGGTTTCTGGTTAGAAAACCATTCGAAGATTTTATGTGCTACCTAAGATTGTTTTTCTTTCAGATATTTATCAATGGCTGCCGCAGCGACTTTTCCGGCACCGGCAGCGGAGATGACGGTGGCGGCTCCTGTCACGGCGTCGCCTCCGGCAAAGATGCCTTCGCGCGATGTTGCGCCATGTTCATCCGCGATGATGCCACCCCAGGAAGTCACATCAAGACCCTCCGTGGTGGATTTGATGAGTGGATTCGGATTCGTACCGACAGCGATGACGACAGTGTCGACTTCGAGGGTGAACTCAGAACCTTCCACGGGGATCGGGCGGCGTCTTCCGGAAGCATCGGGCTCGCCGAGTTCCATACGGATACACGTCATGCCCACGACTTCTCCTTGCTCATCATGGAGGATGGCAGTGGGGTTCGTGAGGTTATTGAAGATGACACCTTCTTCCTGCGCGTGGTGAACTTCTTCGATACGGGCAGGCATTTCGTCAAAGGAGCGGCGATAGACGATGTAGACTTTTTCTGCTCCGATGCGAAGCGCTGTTCGGGCAGAGTCCATGGCGACGTTTCCGCCTCCGACGACGGCGACGCGCTTACTGTGGCGGATCGGTGTGTCGTAGCGATCATCATAGGCTCTCATCAGGTTGGAGCGTGTTAAGTATTCATTGGCGGAATAGACGCCTACACTGTTTTCGCCGGGGATTCCCAAGAAGACAGGCAGACCTGCGCCGGAGCCGACAAAGACGGCTTCATAGCCATACTCATCGAAGAGTTCGTCGATGGTGATGGAGCGGCCGACAATGGTGTTGGTCTCCAGTTTTACGCCATCAAGCTTGAGTTGGTTGATTTCATTTTTGACGATGTCATTTGGCAGACGGAATTCGGGAATGCCGTAGACCAATACGCCCCCGCCTTCCGGCAGAGATTCAAAGATCGTGACTTCATAGCCCATGCGCGTGAGGTCGCCTGCGCAGCTAAGGCCGGCAGGGCCGGAGCCGACGACGGCTACCTTGCGGCCGTTTTTCTCATAGCCATGAGGTTTGGGTTCGGAGTGCTCTCGGTAGTAGTCAGCGACAAAGCGCTCAAGGCGGCCGATGGCCACTGGCTCATGCTTGACGCCGCGAACGCAGAGTTCTTCGCACTGGCTCTCCTGCGGACAGACTCTGCCGCACACAGCCGGCAATACGTTGGTCTCAAGAATCTTCTGATTGGCGGCAATGTAGTCGCCCTCGTTGATCAGTTGGATAAATTCCGGGATCTTTACATTCACGGGGCATCCGTCCATACAGGGTCTGTGTTTGCACTGAAGGCAGCGAAGGGCTTCTTCGCGCGCCATTTCTTCGGTGTATCCGGAGGCAACCTCTTTAAAGTTGCGTGCTCTTACAAGGGGATCCTGAGAAGGCATTTCTACCTTCACGGGACTCATGTTTCGTTTTGCCATTCACATTCTCCTTCGTATAGATACTGGCTGTTATTTCGCTTGTTTCTTGCTGAGTTCGAGTGCGGCAAGTTCCATGTTGCATGCGTGATCTCGCTCTTTTTCTTCTTCGATGTAGGATCGGTTGCGACGCATGAGGTCATCAAAGTCCACGTCAAATCCATCGAATTCAGGACCATCGACACAGGCAAACTTTGACTTGCCGGCGATCGATACGCGGCATCCGCCACACATCCCCGTGCCATCAACCATGATGGGGTTGAGCGAGACAAGTGTCTTGATTCCTTTTGGCTTGGTTAGTTGTACGACAGCTCTCATCATGGGTACGGGACCGATGGCGATGACGAGGTCATAGTCAACGCCGGCTTCTAAAAGGTCTTCGAGTTTTTTGGTGACAAAGCCGTGCTCTCCATAGGAACCGTCATCGGTCATCATGTAGAGGTTGTCGGAAGCTTTTTTAAAGTCGTCTTCCAGGATAACAATGTCTTTGTTGCGGAAACCGACGATGACGTCTACTTCTGTGCCCTGCTCATGAAGAGCAACAGCAGACGGATAGGCGATAGCAGTGCCGACGCCGCCGCCTATGACACAGGCTTTCTTGTAACCTTCCAGAGCGGAGGGCTTTCCAAGTGGGCCGACAAAGTCCAGGATCTCATCGCCCTCTTCTTTCGTCGAAAGAAGACGTGTAGCCTTACCAACTGTCTGGAAGATGATGTCCACAGTACCTTCTTCTTTATTTGTGCCGGCTATGGTCAGAGGTACTCTCTCACCAAACTCATCGACACGAAAAATGATGAACTGCCCGGCTTTTCCTTTGTTTGCTACGAGAGGAGCTACTATCGACATACGGGTCACGTTATCGTTAAGTACCTGTTTTCTAACGATCTTGTACATGCTTACCTCCTGGGTGATTTGCAGAGAATATCGATGATTCACATACTCAATCAATTCTATCACGAGAGGGGGTAAATGCCAACAATCAGCAATGTTTCTGCCGCTGTCATAAGTAGGACAAATTAGTGAAAACTATGCCAAAAAGAGCGTGGGCATTCATCTCAAAGAAGTGCGTCAAATCGACTTAAATGACAACATAAAGATACTTTAAGAAAAGATTGTAACTGCACTAAAATAACTTTGTTAGATTAATAATTATTCAACCTCATTGCTTTTGCCATGCGTAAAAACAGAGGAAAATCCGGGAAAACTGGACGGCAAAGTAGCCATCATCACAGGCGCTACATCCGGTATGGGACGTGACACAGCCTATCTCTTTGTGGAGGAGGAGGCCAAAGTCATTATCACCGGCATGAAAAAAATGTCACCACTTAAACGCATCTGAGAAGGCAAAGAGATCGCTACTGTGGCACTGTTCTTTGCCACGGATGATTCATCCTTTATCACGGGACAGCTACTTCGGGTTGATGGCGACGTGGACTGCTGACTCATTCTAACTATTGAAAGAGAGCTACCCACATGGACAGCTCTCTTTTTGGTGAAAGTTTTAGTCATCAAGTACTTCCATGACTTAGATCATGAAGAAGGGAAAAATCCCTGCACTTTGTTTTACTGACTTTTCCTGTATCGTTGGACCTTTTTAGTAAATTCAGCTACTTGTTCTGCCTCTACATCGCCGTCCACATCTCCACTCCTTACACCCGTGCCGACGTGAAGATCAAAGGAGAAGGACCCCAGAGAATCCATCAACTCATCTAGTGTTTCCGTGTTGACCCCACTCCCGAGGATCACTCGCTGACGAGAGAGGGTGAGTACTTGTTTGAGTTGGATGAGATTGTCGGTGACTTTTCCGGGACCACCGGAGGTAAGGAGATGTGTGATTTTCTGGCAGTTGTTTATTCTCTCCAGACTTCTCAAGAGTGAACTGGATTCATCAAAGGCTCTGTGAAAGGTGGCCGTGAGATCGGTCCCTTCCAGTATATATTCAAGACCCTCAACATCTGCCAGACCTTCCCCATCTAAAAGGCCCAGAACCACATACTTTACGCCTATCGCTTGAAGGAGATGTGCTTCCTTTCTTAGGCGTTTTTTTTCTTCCGTCGAGTACTGAAAGCTCTGTTTTGGAAGGCGGAGCATGACGTGTACGGGGACGGGAGATATTTTAATGGCTTCTTCAGTCAGTTGTATGGACGGAGTATACCCGCCTTCGCGGAGAGCTGTTACCAATTCGACCCTGTCAGCGCCTCCCTTTACAGCTTCCTGGATGTCCTTCAAAGAGGTGGCAATGATTTCTATCAATGCATCACCCCTTAAAGTGACTCTCTATCCTCTTCGCTCAGGAGCGAAGCCGCCCCTTCGTCGATGAGGATGGTGGCATTCGGATGAAGCTGGAGGATGGAGGCGGGCACTTGAGGATCCACTTTTCCTTTGACGAGGTCTCGGATCGCCTCTGCCTTGTTTTCGCCGAAAGCCATGAGGAGAACTTCCTTTGCCTGCATGATCGCCCGCATGCCCATGCTGATGGCGTGGGTGGGGACATCTTCTATTTTCTCAAAGAAGCGGGAGTTGTCCTGCCGTGTGCTCTCGTCGAGTTCCACGACATGAGTCAGTGCTTCAAAGACGTTGTTTGGCTCATTAAAGCCGATATGGGCGTTGGAGCCGATGCCCAGGATCAGGATATCCAGCTCCCCTTCTTCCTGTATTTTTCTGTCATACGTAAGCGCTTCCTTGTCGAGATCTTCCGCTACGCCATTTGGAAGTGTGTTCGCTCCTTCTGGGAAGTCGACTTTTGAAAAGAGCTGCTCCTGCATGAAGTAGTGATAGCTGGCGGGGTGATCACTTGCCAGTCCCACGTATTCATCGAGGTTGTAGCTTTTGGCCTGTGAGAAACTGACTTTTCCTGCCCTTGTATCTTCCCCCAGGTATTCATACATCTTCTTGGGGGTAGAGCCTGTGGCAAGACCTAAGATACTTTTTGGATTTTTCTTCAGCTGTTCGACAAAGCGATCTGCCGCCCAACGGCTCAGCTGATCTGATTCTTTTGCATATAATACTTTCATTGCTTTTCTCCTCTGACGAAGACATCTGTGACTTTGTAGTCTTCGAGGACTACCAAGTCTGCGTCATAACCTTCTTTTATGTGACCCTTCTGGTGATCGATTCCCAAAAGTGTAGCAGCTGAGGTGCTCAGCATCTGCGACAATTCAGGGAGAGAGCAGTCCGTGTGGTCTTTGATGTTTTTAAATGCTTGGTCCATGCGATGGGTGCTGCCGGCGAGGGTGCCATCTTCCAGGCGACATACACTGTCTTTGACGATCATGCGCCTGCCTCCCATGTCATACGTGCCGTCTCCACAAAAAGCAGCGCGGGTAGCGTCCGTGATGGCAATAAATTTGTCCGCCCCTTTCTGGCGAATCACAAGAGAAAACAGGTCAGGGTGGACATGGATGAGATCGGTGATCATGTCAATACTCACGGGTTGGGTCAGAGCGGCGCCTGCTGCACCGGGGTCTCTGTGGTGGAGTCCTGACAACCCGTTAAAGCAGTGGGTGACATGGCGGATACCGGAGCGGAAGCTCTCAGAGGCTTCCTCATAGGTGGCACCACTGTGACCGAGACTTAAGACGACCTGATCTTTCATTTCTTTTATAAAGCGGTGTCCCTCATCCATCTCAGGAGCCAAGGTAATGACCTTGATAATGTCAAGAAACGGATCGATCCAGCGGCGAGAAGGACGCTGGATATAGTTTTCATCGTGCGCTCCTCTGTAGTCGGGATGGATGAAAGGGCCCTCCAAGTGTACGCCCAAGCACTGTGCTCCGGCGGTTTGCTTCTCCATGAAGCGCCGGACATTTTCGAGGCTTCTTATGATATGGCCTTCCTCCATGGTCATGGTAGTAGCGAGGAAAGATGTTGTGCCGGAGCGGGTGATGGTGCGAGCGATCGTATCCAAGGACTCGAAAGTGGCGTCCATTGCGTCGGCGCCTGATGCTCCGTGGATATGGATGTCAATAAATCCCGGAAGCAGGATTCCTTTATAGGGAATGTGTTGCCCGTCGAGTCGTTTTGCTTCATCTATAGAAAGGATCGAGCGGATCGTCTCGTCAAACACGACGGCCAGTCCCGTCTGCACCTGACCATCTAATAGGATGTCTCCGCCACTCAGGATTTTCATAGTGCCTCCCAATGTCTCGAAGGAGTGGACATGCTCATTCGAAAAAAGCACAAACGTCCCACGTCGTGCCTTTTAATAGTTCCCATTCATCTATTATGCTAGACCTAAATGTTTTGAATGTAAAGGTTTTTTCTTTTATAAAATAGAGGGCTTTGAGGTTTATTTTCTGCTTCTGAAAGCGATATACACGGGTATATAGTTATTTAAAGTGTAAAACGCTCATGAATAAGGTTTTTCACTTTGATTCACAGTGGTTTTTTCGATATAATGGGTGGCAGATTGAAGAAGGGTGGATCTATGTATACACAGAAGATAGAAGAAGCGAAAAAGCGACGCATTGATGCCCTGTTGCAGGCAGACGTCGAAGCGTACATTGCAGGCTATGATGAAAAGGGAGGAATCCTTCTGGAACGCGGACAGGAAGTCCGGGGGAAAGAAGCCCTCCGTGAACAGATGGAGAACTTCATCACACTTCTCGGTCCTATGTATCATTCTCTGGAGACAGAGGCGTACTGGCCGGAAGAGGGAGGAATCGTCACGGAAAAGGGAGCCTTTTCTTTTTCACAGACCGAAGATGTCCAGCCATTTTATACCGGTGTCTACATCTACACATGGAAGGAGCAGCCTGACGGAGAATATCTTCTCCTGAGAGAACTGCATATCGACGACTAGAGGTAGTCATGGTGCGTACGACAGTGGTGGGCGTAGAAATTTCGGAAGTATACCGACTACAGGTGCGGGAAGGTATTATCCTCTTAGCGCTTGATGTCAGGGGGAATTATCTCCTGGAAGGCTATATTTCCAAGCAAAAGATGCAGGCAGAATTTATGCGCACGCTTCTTTTGCACTTTGAAACCCCACGGGATGCGTTAGCCAGGCTTATGGCGCAAAGGGGGATGAGTGCCCGATCCCTTCATCAACTCGGTGTCGTCTACCCAAAAGACCCTGAGGTCGAACGCTACTACGTGTTTGTTGCCTCCGATGCACTTTGCCTGAATACACAGGGACTTCTGAGTCTCGATATGGAAACACTTCTTGAGTATATTGAGGCAAGAGTGTTCCAGCGACCGGAGGACCTGCAGGCTCTCAAAGAATATTTGAAAAAGTAAGAGAGGATGCAAATGCAGTCAAAAGAAAGAGTCCGTACGGGACTCAAACAGCAACTCACGCTGAGGAGCATGATTATCGGTGCCCTCGGCGCCATCGTTATTACGACAAGTTCCATGTATGTGGCACTCCGCATGGGTGCGCTTCCCTGGCCGACTATTTTTGTGGCCGTCCTCAGCATGGCGCTTCTAAAACTCTTAGGGAACACCAACTTAAAAGAAATCAATGTCACCCACACGGCCATGAGCGCCGGAGGAATGGTGGCAGGAGGTGTCGCCTTTACCATCCCCGGCATCTGGATGCTGATGCCCGAGACTCCCTTTGAATTCGGGCCTCTCATCGTCATCACCCTGGCAGGGACACTCCTTGGACTCTTGTTTACCGCTCTTCTCCGAAAGTACTTCGTAGAAATCAATCCCCACCCCTTCCCGACGGGACAGGCTGCCTATGAGACGGTCGTCGCGGGAGACGCGGGCGGGATGAAAGCGAAACTTCTGTTTGTTCCTATGGCCCTTGCGGCTGTCTTTACTTACATTAAGGACTGGTTCGGGGTGATTCCCACTTTCTGGAACAGTCTGACCCTCGCCAAATACAATATTCAATTCGGACTCTACGTCTCTCCGATGGCCCTCGGGATCGGCTATATCATCGGGCCGCTCTACACCCTTGTGTGGTTTCTTGGAGGGTTTTTGACATACTTCCTGATTCAGCCGGTGGGCATCTCCATGGGCTTCTTCCCCGATCTGGGCGCTGCCTCCGCCTTTACCAGTTCGCTCGGTATCGGACTGATGCTCGGCGCAGGAGTGGGCGTCCTTCTCGTGGGCATTCTCCCGCGAGTACGTGAGATCTTTGGCTTTACAAGAGGCAAGCGCATCAAACGCCGCACAAATGCCATTGTTCCATTATTTCTGGCAGCTATCGTCCTCCTGTTAACATTTCTTACAGAGCTCAACCTCTGGGTCAGCATCCTGCTGATCTTAGGTACATGGCTCACCACGACCATGTCCGCCTCCATCACCGGCCAGACCGGTATCAACCCGATGGAAGTCTTTGGCATCATGGTCCTCCTGGCACTGAAGCCTTTGGGAGCCGGCGGTATCTCCGCTTTCCTCGTAGCAGGTGTCGTAGCGGTGGCCAGTGGGTTGGCAGGAGACGTGCTCAATGACTTCAAGGCGGGACATCTCCACGGGACGGATCCCAAGGCCCAGCTCGTAGCTGAGGCTGTAGGGGGCATCATCGGATCTGTGGTAAGTGTACTGGTGCTGTTCATTCTCTTCAGAGCCTATGGTGTCATGGGACCCGGGACGGAGTTTATTGCTCCCCAGGCATCCATGGTCGCCGCCATGGTGGACGGACTGCCACACACCGGTGCATTCATCGGTGGGCTGGTGATCGGCATTCTATTGTATGTTCTGAAAGTACCGGCGATGACGCTGGGCATCGGTGTCTATCTGCCGATCAGTATCTCTGCCACAGCCGCTATCGGTGGACTGATTCACTGGATCGTAAAGAAAGCAAAACCGGAGCTAGTTCCCGACGGCACGGTGGTCGCCTCCGGACTCCTAGGTGGAGAGGGCGTCACCGGCGTTCTCATTGCCATCATCAAAGTACTGACAATGGGTTAATATAGCAAAAATAGATATCAAGGATTTTTTGGTCAAGCCTCCGAAAACGTCAAGGGGAGAAAAGACTCTCCAGCGCATTTGCGAAGCGGCAGAACACATCTTCTATAAGAAGGGCTTTTATGAGAGCTCCATTCACGATATCGCCGACATGGCGGGAATCAGTGTGGGGACCTTTTATATCTACTTCGAGAGCAAACTCATGCTCTACAAATACCTTCTTATCAGTTATGGCCACAATATCCGCAAGCATCTGTCCAAAGCCATTGAAGGGGCAAAAGACAGAGAGGTGATGAAGCTGATTGACGGCATGTTTACTCAGAAAAAAGAGATCTGAGGGCGCGGAGCCGTGTCGATGTTAATGGATGAGATGTATGACCCCTTTCAAATGATAGTGAGAAGGGGGTCTTTTTATTCTTAAGACAGAGTTGAAAATCAGTGTCCCTCCATAGGTCAACATCCACTTCAAAACCACTCGTCCCGATCGTTTTATTGCTTTGTTGCGGCAGCTGGATCAGTGAGAAGAACGTGGCATCGTAAGAAAAAGCAGATGACAAAACCTTTCTCCTCTTGCCGGTGGTCGGTGTTATAATCGACACAGAAGGAGGTCGGATTCATGTCACTATTTTGGAGGGTATTGGGTTGTCCCATGGTTCCTCCGGTTCCCTACACGAGATTTCATCTTCTGACGGTCATATTCGGGGCCGTCGGCATTCTTTTTTTGACGTGCCTTCTCGCTAAGCAGAGCGATCGAAGGGTGCGCACGGTTCTTTTGTGCGTGGGACTTTTCCTTGTGCTGACGGAGCTGATCAAGCAGATGTTGGTTTTGCATGTCCATGAAGGACAGTATAGCTGGGGGAACTTTCCTTTTCAGTACTGCTCTGTGCCCATGTACCTGTGTCTGCTGGCGGGAGCCTTAAAAGACTCTCCTGTAAGAAAAGCAATCTTGACGTATCTGGCCACTTACGGTTTGCTCGGTGGCCTCATCGTCTTCACAGAGCCATCGGGTATCTTTCAGCCCTATTGGTTTTTAACTCTCCACTCCCTTGCCTGGCACTACCTCCTGGCGTTTACGGGAGTGTTTCTCGGAGCCAGCGGCATGACCGGAGATGAAAAGAGCGACTTTTTTGGCGCGACAGCTGTCTTTTTGGTGCTCAGCAGCGTGGCGTTCGGTTTCAATCTCCTCTTCTGGGGCGCTTCCCATGGTGAGATCAACAACTTCTTCATCGGTCCCGCCATTTCTCCACTGGCCATCTACAAGACCATCGCTACGAATTACGGCTGGTACATCAATACACCACTTTTTATGTTGAGCGTCATCATCGGAGCGAAACTCCTGTTTGTCGCCCAGCAATTCTGGCATCGGAAGTACTTTGTGGAAACGGAGGCACTTCACGCGGCATCCATTCATCAGGAGGAATGATATGCTCATTAAAAATGCCCGCATCCATCCCGGAGACAGACAGGCTCCCTTCATCGGTTGGGTGCGTACGGAAGGAGAGAGGATCGTAGAACTTGGCGAAGGCGAGTGCGGGGAAGAAGGACTGGATGCTTCCGGCCTCGATCTCACGCCCGGCTTTATCGATGCGCACTCCCACAATGACTACTTCGTGGGGAGAGAGGACAGTCCGTACTTCTTTGAACCCTTTGTCCGGCAGGGGATCACGAGTTTCATTACCGGTAACTGCGGATCGAGTGCCGCAGGATACTTTGAGAGCAGTGCGTATTCCCATCTGATTGGCGGCGGTCTCTTCTCAATAGAAGGGCGTGATCAGAGCCATCTGCCTTCCTTTATTGAACGGGTCACAGACAGGATGCCGCTCAATATCGCCATGCTCGCCGGGCACAGTACGCTGAGGATCACCCTCAATGGCAAGGGGAGCGAATCCCTTTCTGATGCACAGCTTGAACAGATGGTGAAGAAGGCGGATCAGCTGATGGGTGAAGGAGCGGCAGGCGTATCCTTAGGTCTCATGTATGAGCCCTCGCAGTACGCTCCGAAAGAAGAGCTCCTTGCCTTGGCAAAAGTTGTCAAAGAGCATAATAAGGTGCTCAGTGTCCACGCAAGAGCATTCTCCAAAGTTTCGACCTCCTATCCTCTGACAAAGACGCGTCCCCACAACCTGCTAGCCTTACAGGAAATGGTGGATCTTGCTGTGGAGACCGGGGTCAAGCTACAGTACTCACATATGATCTTTGTCGGCAGACAGAGCTGGAATACAGTGGAAGAAAGCCTCAAACTCATTGAGGAGGCAAATCTTTCAGGAGCCGATATGATGTTTGATATGTACTCATTGGACTTTGGGGCAAGTATCATCACAGTGGTCCTGCCCGGCTGGTATCTAAGTTCACCTCCTGAGGAGAGAAAGAAAACCCTGGCAAAGATCCGCCTGTTTCTTGAGGTCCACATTGCGAGAAAGACTTTGGGCTTTGACTTTGAGGATATCTTAGTCACCAACACGCACGGGCTGGCCACGGAGCTGGAGGGCAAAACAGTGCAGGAACTGGCAAATCTCTGGCGGATGAAGCCGCTGGATGCCTATCTCCAGGTGATTGAGCGGACTGAAGAAAGGGCGGCCGTTCTCATGTACAAGTATCAAAATGAAGAGATCATTGAGAGGCTCAGAAATCACCCACTGGCTCTTTATATGAGCGATGCATGGATGGAGAAAGAAGGCGTGCAGAACTTTGCCTGCTACTACTCTCTGCCGAAGTTTCTGAAGCTGGCACTCGACAATGACACGGACTTTGAAGATGCGCTTCATAAGATGACCTCCGGAGTGGCGGATCGCTATCAGATGAAAGACAGAGGGAGGATCAAAGAGGGGCACTATGCTGACCTTGTTCTTCTCGATCTTTCACGCCTCAACTATAAAGAAAACAGGGAAGAGTACCCCACGGGCATCGAGTGGGTGATGAACAATGGAAAGGTTGTTCTAGAGCAAGGAAAGCTGAGCGATGATTTTGCCTCCTCCGGCAAATTTATCCGGGTATAGAGAACAAGAGAAAGGAAGGAAAAGAGCCTTGATACTACTGAAGAATGCAGAACTGTATGCCCCTGAGTATGTCGGAAAAAGAGACATCCTCATAGAAGGGGAAAAAGTCGTGAAGATTGCCGAAGAGATTCACGTGGAGGCAGCAGATGATCTCCTACAGGTAATAGATGTCTCCGGAAAGAAAGTCATTCCCGGGCTTATCGATCAGCATGTCCATGTGACAGGCGGAGGGGGAGAGGCCGGGTCCTCTTCACGAGTTCCTGAATCAAACCTGAGTGACTTCATTAAAGCGGGGGTCACGACGGTGCTGGGGATGCTGGGAACCGACGGCATCAGCCGCAGTCTTGAAAATCTCTACGCGAAGACAAAAGCTCTCACAGAAGAGGGCATCACCGCCTACATGATCACCGGATCTTACGGTTATCCCTCTGTCACATTGACAGGTTCTGTGGAGAGAGATCTCTACCTGATTGACAACTGCATTGGAGTGAAGATCGCTGTCAGTGATCACCGCGGCTCCAACCTGACAGTGGAGGAGCTGATCCGCCTCGCCACAGAAGTACGAAGAGGGGGCATGATCTCCGGTAAAGCAGGGATCGTGACGATCCACATGGGAAGCGGAAAGAAGAGATTGACTCCCGTGATGGAGGCGCTGCAGGAATCGGATCTTCCCGTGAAGACCCTCATTCCCACCCATGTCAACTCCCGCTCTCCGGAGCTTTTAGAGGACTGCATTGAATTTGCGAAGCTGGGTGGCATCATGGACTTTACGGCAGAGAATACGTTAGAAGAAAATGTCATCGAAGCAAAGAAGATCGTCGACCTGTTGGCGAAAGGTGTCAGCCCAAAGAGCATCTCCGTATCGAGTGACGCCTTCGGCAGCCAGCCGCGTTTTGATGAAGAGGGCAATACCATCGGGCTTACCTATTTAACTTCTGAGACGCTCCTCACCATGTTAAAAGCTCTCCTGTCTCTGGATGTGCCTCTGGAGCAGTCCCTGATGTTCTTTACATCCAACCCCGCCAGAGCGATGGGACTGGAAGGCATGAAAGGCGTGGTGAGAGAAGGTGCCGATGCGGACCTCGTCGTCCTGGATGAAAAGACAGAGATCACCCATGTGATTGCCAGGGGCAAAGTCGCCATGAAGGATAAAGAGGTCCTGATGAAGGGACGATTTGAACTCTAAGAGAGCGTTTCACCTGTGAAAAGTAAGGAGACACCATGAGCTATGTACAGACGATCTTTGAACAGCTGCACCGAATCCCTGAACCGGGCTTTGAAGAAGTGAAGACCTCTGCGCTGATTGTGGAGGAACTGGAAAAGGCAGGCTTCGCCGTTGAGCGGGTGGCTCAAACCGGCATCCTCGCGACGCTAGAGAGCGGAAAGCCGGGACCGGTTCTTGGAATCCGCGCCGATATAGATGCACTCACGTATGAGTTTGACGGGAAGATCGAACACCGCCACACTTGTGGTCATGACGCACACTCTTCTATGGCGCTGGCTGCAGTGAAAGCGATCAAGGAAGAAGGGATCGACAGGGGCAAGCTGGTTGCCATATTTCAGCCGGCAGAGGAGATACTCGGTGGAGCGAAGGCGATGATCCAAAGTGGCAAGCTCGCAGAGCTGAGTGATATCGTGGGAATTCATATCCGCCCCGAGCAGGACTGCAAACTGGGAGAGGCTACGCCTGCTCTTAGACACTCTGCTGCGGCTCCTGTGAGAATCCACATTAAAGGGCTCACTTCTCACGGATCCAGACCCCATCTGGGCATCAATGCCGTGGAGACAGCCGTGCTTATTGCGCACGCCGTCAGCTTGATCCACGGCAATCCCAATGTCGCACACTCTCTCAAAGTCACCAAAATCAATACGGGAGACGGTGCGGGAAACGCGATTCCCGAGTCGGCTTCCATGTATATCGATGTTCGCGCTCAGACCAACGAAGAGATGGAAAAGCTTCTGGAGAAACTCAAGGCAGCCATCGAGCACAGCGCACAGGTAACGGGTGCGGAGGTGGAATATGAGATCGGCTTCTGCCCGGCGGCACAGTATGCCCCGGAAGCGATCGAGATCAATAGAAAAGCGATCCGAGATGTCCTGGGAGAGGAAGGTCTCCTGCCGGAAGTACTAAATCCCGGCTCTGAAGACTTCCACTTCTTTGCAAGAGAGCTGGGCGTCCGTGCCGGCTATATCGGTCTTGGCGCAAATGCCACCCCCGGGCTCCATCATCCCGAGATGACATTTGACCGAAAAGCTCTGGAGTACGGGCAGAAAATCCTCGAGCAGGTCATCAGATACTATTTGAAAGATTGATAGACAGGCACAAAAAATACTCTTCTGAAAAAAGACAAATCCCTCCACGTATCGAAGTGATCACAGGAGGGATTTTTGTCATGGGAGCCGGAGCTCCGTTTTGCCCGGTGAACGGAGGACGAGCATATCAATTGCCGGGCGGTTGAAGGGAAAGAACCAATTGTCTCACAAAGGAGAACGTACGAGATACGCTGGGGAGGCTTACGTATTCTCGAGGGGTGTGTACGTCGAAGAGGTCGGGTCCCAGGGAGATCATATCCAGATTCGGATATTTTCCCTTCAGGACACCACACTCCAGGCCACCGTGGACGGCTTGGATATTAGGTTTTTCTCCGAACATTTCCTGCCACAGGCAAATGGCCTTCTCTCTCAGTGGAGAGACAGGCTCATATTGCCACATGGAGTATTCTCCGTAGAACTCTACCTCGGAAGAGTACTTTGCTGCTATCTGAGTGAGCATAGTTTTTAACTCCTTAAATGCGACAGCATCGGAGGAGCGGAGGGAGAGGATGAGTGTCAG